>JAPOLF010000013.1 GCA_029977305.1 bacterium
CGCTCCCGGATGACGACGCCATTCGCCTCGTGCTCAACGGCGACCAGAACGCCTACCTCGGGCATCCGCTCTTCCTCGGCATGCACAGCAAACTGATGCAGACCATGAATCACGTGCCCTTCACCTTCATGAAGCGCATCAGCGGTGCCGAGGACGCGCAGAACCAACGCCATCGCGGGACACCCGCCAGCAGGCCGCTGCTGCTCGCGCATCTCCGCCGCGATCCCGATGTCATCACCCCGTGGGCGATCACCCAGAATCCGGCCGCCCTCGCTGAGTACCGCGCGACCATCGACGCGATGTGGACGGCGAAGAACGCCCTCCTCGATGCGGGTGCCGATCCGGAAGTCGCGCTCTACCTGTTGCCCAACAGCCACCGCATCCGCTTCCACGAGAGCGGCACCCTGCTGACCTATTACTGGAAGTGGATGAAGCGCCTCTGCTTCGACGCCCAACGCGAGATCTTCGAGACCGCGGTGCAGGAGGTCGCGCAGGTGCGCGAGGTCTTCCCGCGCATCGGCTCGCTGGTCGATGGCCCCCCCTGCGTCATGCGCTCCCGTGCCGGTGCGTCGCCGATTTGTCCCGAGGGCGAACGCTTTTGTGGTGTCCCCGTCTGGCGCAATTACCGATTCGAGGACCTCGCCGAGCGGCGCGTGATGTGATGCGCGCGCGCTGGACGTTGCTGCTGATCGCCGCGGCGCTCATGATCCCGACGCCCACCGCCGCCGAGTCGCCCGTTGGCTGCGATGTCGCGCCGCGGACCGTCCGCGAGGTCGCCCTGCTCACCCAACGCAACGGCACCCCGGCACCGACCGCCACCCCCGATCCGCACCCATCGCCCACCCTTGCCGACACCCCGACCCCAACACCCGACATCCCGCGCACACCGCTGCCAACCCCGCAGGACGGCCCAAGCGGTCCCGGCGTGCTCGATGAGATCACCCTGCCGGAGGGTCCCCCGGCCAGTCCTGAGGAGATCGCCGCGATGTCGGCGGTGATGACCTCCTTCGCGGCCTGCACCAACGCCGGCGAGGTGCTCCGGATGATGGCCCTCGTTTCGGACGCCTATGTGGCGGGGAGCTTCGCCGGGGCCGCCCTCACCGAGGAGCAGGTGACGACCTTCATCGGCACCCCGCATGAGATCGCGCTCGATGAGCAACGCACCTTTGCCGGCCTGCGCGATGCCCGCGATCTCGGCAACGGGTACTGGGGCGCGTTGGTCGACATGGCGGCGGTGGGCGGCCCGGTGCCGGGCAAAATCCGCACCGATTACGTCTTTTTCACGGTCGAGGGCGGGGCGTGGAAGATAGCAGCCTACACCGCAGGACTGCCGGCGGAGCAATTCGCGCCAGAGGTCTACCAAGCGGAGTAGGGGAGGTCTAGACCTCTCAGGCTAGAAGCCGACATTCTCCTTGCCCTTCAATCCGAGCATCTCGCGTGCCTGCGCCGGAGTGGCTGGTTCCAACGAGAGTTCCCGCAGGATGCGCACGCTCTTGGCGACCAGATCGGCGTTGCTCTTCGCGAGTTCGCCCTTGCCGAGGTAGATGTTGTCCTCGAGGCCGGTGCGGATGTTGCCGCCCATGATCGCGCCCATCGTGGTCAGGTTGGTCTGGTGCCGCCCCGCGCCGAGGATCGACCAGACGTAGGCATCGCCAAGGAGGCGGTCCGCCGTCCGCTTCATGTGCAGCAAGTCCTCCGGATCGGTGCCGATGCCGCCGAGGATGCCGAAGATCGTCTGCACGAAGAGCGGCGGCTTCACCAATCCCCGCTCGAGGAAGTGGGCGAGGGTGTAGATGTGGCCGACGTCGTAGCACTCGAATTCGAAGCGGGTGCCGTTCGCCCCCAGCACCTCGAGGATGCGCTCGATGTCCGAGAAGGTGTTGCGGAAGATGCCGCCCCGCGACGCCTCGAGGTACTCCGGTTCCCACTCGTACTTGAATGCCTTGATCCGCGCCGCCATCGGGTAGAGCCCGAAGTTCATCGATCCCATGTTGAGCGAGCACATCTCAGGCTTCATCCGCAGCGGCCCGGCGAGTCGCTCGTCGATCGTCATCGTCTGCGCACCGCCGGTGGTGATGTTCACCACGGCATCGGTGGCCGCCTTGATCTTCGGCAGGAACTCGAGGAAGACCGCCGGGTCCGGGGTGGGGCGGCCATCGGCCGCGTTCCGCGCGTGGAGGTGGAGGATCGCTGCCCCGGCCTCGGCCGCCCCGATCGCCGATGCCGCAATTTCATCCGGAGTGATCGGCAGGTACGGGGTCTGCGACGGGATGTGGATCGATCCGGTGATCGCGCAGGAGACGATCACGGGACGCGCAGCAGCAGCCATGGGGGTTCCTCCAGTTCACCGTGCAACAGGTTCGTCCCGAAAGTATCGCACCGCCCCCGCCCCGCGCGGCCGCCGCCCCGAGCCGAGTGTGGGACACTTCCCGCGGATTGGACGACGCGGACAGACGGAGCGGCACCTCTCATGACGCACACCCTGATCGGTACCCCCATCGAGGATCTCGACACGCCGGCGATGCTGATCGACCTCGACGCGATGGATCGCAACATCGCCCACATCGCCGGAGCGGCAAAGGCAGCGGGCGTCCATTGGCGGCCGCATGCCAAGGGCCACAAAAGCCCGGCGGTGGCGCATCGGCAGGTCGCGGCAGGGGCGATCGGGGTGACCGTCGCCAAGGTTGGCGAGGCCGAGGTCTTCGCCACCAACGGCATTCGCGACATCCTCATCGCCAACCAGGTGGTCGGCAAGATCAAGACGCGCCGCCTCGCCGCCCTGATCGCTGCCACCGGAGCGGATATCGCGGTCGCGGTGGACCAAGCCGACAACGTCCGGGAGCTCGATGCAGCCGCCGCGGAATTCGGTGTGCGGCCGCGCGTGATCATCGAGATCGACACCGGAATGAGCCGCTGTGGCGTCGCCCCGGGCGCGGAGACGGTTGCCCTCGCGAAGATCATCGCCGCGTCACCAAACCTGCGCTTCGCAGGCGTGATGTCGTGGGAGGGCCACGCAGTCGGCATGCCGGAGCACGATGTCCGCCACGCCGCGATCCACGACGCGATCACCACCCTCGTGCAGACAGCCGAGGAATGCGCGGCGGCCGGCCTGCCCTGCGAGATCGTCTCCTGCGGCGGGAGCGGCACCTATGTCAACACGTTGAAATACCCCGGCATCACCGAGATCCAAGCCGGTGGCGCGAGCATGGGCGACTACTTCTACATCGAGCTCGAATCGCCGACCGAGCCGGCGCTGACCCTCATGGCGCAGGTCACCAGCCGCCCGAAACGGGATCGCATCATCCTCGACTGCGGGCGCAAGACAATCGACCCGACCACTCGCCCGCCGCGCGCGCGCGGCATCGACGGGGTGAAGAGCATCGGCTTCTCGGCCGAGCACTGCACCATCACCCTCGATCACGGGCAGGACGACCCTCGCCCCGGCGATCGCGTCTTCTTCGACATCGGCTACCACGACCAGGCGCTCCACCTCCACGAGGAGCTCTACGCGGTGCGCAACGGCAGGGTCGTCGCGGTCTGGCCGACGCTCTCCCGCGGCAAGTTGCGCTAGGCACCACAGGATCGCTCCATGGCCATCGACGCCGCCGTCGGCACCTCTGCCACCCCGTCCCCCAAGCCCCCGATGATCGAGGCCCACGGCTTGGTCAAGCGCTATGGCACGCACGTCGCGGTGGATCATCTCGACCTCGTGGTCCACGACGGCGAGATCTTCGGCATCCTCGGACCGAACGGCGCCGGCAAGACCACCACCCTCGAAATGCTCGAAGGGCTGCGTCCGCCTGACGAAGGCACCATCCGCGTGGCTGGGTTCGATCCCGCGCGCAGCCCAAACGAGGTCAAGCGCGTCGTCGGCGTGCAACTGCAATCGACCTCGCTCTTCGACTACCTGACGATCAGCGAGTTGGTCGCGCTCTTCGCCGCGCTCTACAACGCCGATGGATCCCCGGAGCGCGTCACCCGCTTGATCGACCAAGTCGGCCTCGGCGAGAAGCGCGACGCCCGTATCGACCAACTCTCCGGCGGTCAGCGGCAACGCGTCGCGATCGCCCTCGCCCTCGTCAACGATCCCAAGGTGGTCTTCCTCGATGAACCGACCACCGGTCTCGATCCCGCCGCGCGCCGCACCCTGTGGTCGACCGTGCAGGGCATCCGCGATGCCGGCACCACCGTCGTCCTCACCACCCACTACATGGAGGAGGCGGACGTCCTCTGCGATCGCGTCGCGGTGATGGATCGCGGCAAGATCGTCGCCTGCGACACCCCGGCGCGCCTCGTCGATGCCCTCGCCGCCGATGCCACGGTGCGTGCCCGTGTCACCGGCGATCTGCCGATGGACGACCTCCGCGCCTTGCCCGGTGCGCTGCGCGTCGAATGCATCAGCCCCGGTGATCGCTGCGAGGAGATCACGATCACCACCGATGACGCCCAAGGCACCCTCGTCGGCCTGCTCGCGCTCGCCGACCGGGCCCGCGTCCCGCTCGCCGGCCTCACCACCCGGCAGGCCACCCTCGAGGATGTCTTTCTCTCGATGACCGGGCGCGCCTGGGAAGACGAACCGACCGAGGCGGCTCCAGAGCAACCGACCGGCAGGCGTGGTCGGCGGCGCGGCGGCAAGGTCGGCTGATCCCGCGCCATCCCACCGAACGTTCCTCACGTCAGCACGAGGTTTCCATGCGATCGATCTGGGCCATGACCCGCGCCAACCTGAAGATGAGCCTCCGCAATCGGCAGGCGCTCTTCTGGAACCTCGCGTTCCCGGCGCTCTTCATCCTGATCTTCGGGGCGGTCTTCGGGCGCGGCCTGAAGATTGATATCAACGTCGGCTTGATCGAACCGCTCAACGGCTATGGCGAGCAGGTCGCCGCGGCGATGTCCTCCACCTCCGCCTTCACCGTCACGCGCGGCTCGCAGGAGGCGGAACTCGCCGCCCTCGAGGCGGGAACCCGATCAGTGGTGCTCGCGTTCCCCGGGCCGGGCGATCCTCCCGCGGCGACCATCTACAGCGGCCCGATGACCGATCCCAACAGCGCGGTCGCGCAGTCCGCGGTGCGCGAGGTGCTGCTCGCCGCGTCCGGCAGCGCGCTCCCGGTCACGATCTCAGCAGAGACGGTCAACGCCGCCCAGATCAGTTTCATGGACACCTTCCTGCCCGGGATCCTCGCGATGAGTTTGATGAACTCCGGGATCATCGGTCTCTCGACCGCCTTCGTGAACTACCGCGAGCGCGGCATCCTCCGCCGGATCAAGGTGACGCCGTTCCCACTCACCTCGTTCATCTTCGCCCGCGTGCTCTCGCAGGTGCTGATGGCGGTGCTGCAATCGGTAATCCTGGTGGGGATGGCATGGGCCCTCTTCGATTTCCGGCCGCGCGGAAATCTCACAGTGATCTTCCTCACGATCCTGATTGGCGCGCTCGCCTTCCTCGCGATCGGGTTCGCCATCAGCGGCATCTCGCCGAACGCCGAGACCGCGGCCAGCTACGCCAACCTGATCACGTTCCCGATGCTCTTCCTTTCCGGGATCTTCTTCAGCATGAGCAACGCGCCGGCATGGCTCCAACCGATCACCAAGGTGCTGCCGCTGCCGTATCTGGTGGAGGCGCTACGCTCGGTGATGACCTACGGCCACGGCCTCAGCGCGATCTGGATCGATCTGGTGGTGCTGTTGGGCGTCTTCGCGGTGGCGATGGTGATCGCGGTCCGCTTCTTCCGCTGGGACAGCCGCTCCGCCTGATCAGCGCTCCGCCCTATGGGGTGGGGGTGCCTGCCGCGGTCTCGGTCGGCGAGGTCTCTGTCGGCGGCACCGCAGTCGCGGTGGGCGGTTCCGGGGTGGCGGTCGGCGGGATCGGCGTCTCGGTCGGTGGGACCTCGGTGGGGGTCGGCGGGACGGCGGTCGCGGTCGGTGCCTCGATGGTCGCGGTCGGCGGGATCGGCGTCTCCGTGGGCGGCAGCGGTGTTTCGGTCGGGATCATCAGCAGATCGCCCGGGATGTTGCTTTGCGCTTCCCAGAGGACATTGACCCGCTGCGCCTCGCTCGCCCGCGTCTGATTGAAGACGGTCACCCCCCCGACGAGCCGATAGAAGTCATCCTGCCCTTGCACGCCCTTCGGCAGTTCCCGGCAGTTGCCATCGGCGAGATCGAGCGTGACCGCGAGCGGCCCGCGCGCGGCATTGCCGGTTTCGGTGAGCACGTGCACGCGGGAGACCAACCCACCGTTGACGGCAGAGGACGCCTCTTCGAGCGTCACCGGGAGGCAGATCGGGGGGAGCGGGCTCTCATTGTCGCCGCGGCCAGTCATGACCACCAAGGCGAGCAACCCGCCCAGCACCGCCAACCCAGCGGCAAGCATGATGATCGCCGAGAGCGGCATCCCGTTGAATCTCGGGCCGTCATTGCCGAGATCGGGCGGGCTGATCATCGCGTCGTTCGACTTCGCCATCGCCTCCCACCTATCTGCGAGGTGGACGTAGTGTACGCGGATCGCCCCTCAACGACGCAAGCCGCCGCTCATCCACCCCACGCCGCGGCATCCTCGGTTGTCTCGGGAACGAGACCCGAGACCCCTCGGCAGACCCGTGCCAGCGGACCCGGATAGCGCAACTCCGTCCCGACGCCCCCCACGACGCCGATCGCGGTGAGGGCGTCGATCGCCTGCGCCGCATCGCTGAAGCGCCACGGCAGGAATGCTCGAGCAACCACCGGTGCCTCACCGAGGGCCGCACGCAGAGCTGCGTGATGACCGCCCTCGATCGCCCCCATCGCGAAGAGGGTCTCCGCCAGCCGCGGATCGGCCCCCTGCACGAGGGTCCGGTTGTAGGCCATCTGCGCCCCAAGCGCGATTTCCTTCAGGACCGACATCCCGAGCAGCGCCGATCCACGGTCGGCGGCCATCGGCTCCGGCAGGGTGAAGACATCGAAGGGCATCTGGGCCCCGAGCGCGGCGAGGAGGTGCCAGTGGGCCTCGTCCTCGCACTGCATCGCGGCGAGGGTGACGCGGTCGGCATCGGTGAGGCCGGGCACCGCGGCGAGGACCCCGCCGAGCACGGTCACCAGCGCCCCTTCCACCGTGAGGAGCGCGACGAGCGGATCGGCGATGGTGGCGGACTGGCTGGCCATGAGCCGGATTGTGCCACGGGCAGCCCGGTGTGCCACGAGGGTGATGACCGCCATATGGTGCCAGCCTGTCAGAGAAGTGGGTGCGGGGTCGTCACCGTCTCCGGATTCAGCATTCCCCATTGCCCGCAGAATGGGGCATGCGGGTGGGATTCCCCATCGGGGTGGCACTTTCCTCATTTTGCGCAAAGTGCCCTTGACTCGGGCAAGTGAACGTACATGGTGGGCTTGTCTGCGGGTCATGAACGGCGGGGGTGAGCTCCGGCGGAGACCGCGTCAATTCGGGGATGCGGCGGATGGGCGATCCTGGGATGGTGGAGTCTCAGTCACAGGGGGTGCCTGATTGCGTGTCGCATCGGCACACCGCGGATAATGTTTACAACCCCAACGGCATGCCCTATAGTTCACTATGCAGGTGCAGAGTGCTGCCCTGCCTTGCGCAACGTGGGTCATTTTCGCCTCTGAGGAACGCCATTATGAGTGAGGCCCTCGAAGTTCACGCCGCGCAACCTGTGACTCCAGTCAATGAGTCGTGGGAGGATCTTGCGCCCGCCGCGCCGTCCTCGCGCCTCTACCTCACCAGCGATCTGCGCGCGGCGGTCGGCCTGCCGCGCACCCACATGGACTTCTATCTGCGCGAGGGGATCATCCGGCCCACGACCCGGACGGAGAGCGGGTATCTGCTCTTCGACGAGCGTGAGTTGGCGATCCTGCGCCTTGTGTTGGCCTGGCGTCAGGAAGGGGTGTCGCTGCGGGAAGTCCGCGAGCGCCTCGACCGGCCGGCTCCAGTGTCATCGGATTCGCCGTCGTGATCCCGCGCCAACGGGAGACCGACACCATGCAGCGGCGGCAACGGGCCACCCTGCACCCACGAGAGGAGGGCACCGCGTTCGTGAGCACTGCCGCACGTCAGCTCCGTGCACCGCGAGGCACCACGCATCAGGGACGCCAATCCCGTGATCTGCGCGGCGTCGCGCCAGCATCGGGGCCAGGACGCGAAAACGGCCGAAGCGCCAACTTCGACCGTGTCCGGCAGCAGTTCGATTGTGGTCAGTTCCGAAGGTTCGTCGAGCGACTCTCACCGGATCAGCCTGAACAGGTGTCGCCAAACAGCTGACTCAGGCCCGTATCGAGAAGCTCCTAGTCGCCTGGTCCCCGCCAAGGGAGGGATGTTTGCACCCCAGCGATGCGCCTAGTGTAATCACGCTGTGCCCAGCGTGTCAATACCGAGATCGGCGTCGCGCGTCCGTACGCGTGCTGTTGGGATGGTTGTGCCTGCCTTTCGGTGACACGGAGGCGGTGACATGACCACCTCCAACCAGCGCCAGGACCCGACCCCGATCGATCACGACCGCCAGCCCGAGCTGGACGCCTCGGCCTCCCAGCCTGGCGAGACCCAGCTCCCACCGGAGTCCACCACCCGATCCCGCCGCGCCGCGGCCAAGAGCGCCAAAGCAGATCTGACTCCTGTGCCCGCCGGTACCACCGGCGGCGAGGACGCCCGCCGCCGTGGCTGGTTCTGGCATTGGAACTCGCTCGTCACCCAGTACGCCCCACTCATCGGGCTGAAGGGGGTCGGGCTGCTCAACTCCTACACGGTGTGGACCGATCGTCGCGAGGAGTCCCCGCATCGCGGATACGCCTTCCCCTCCCAGCAGAGCGAGGCGGACTTCTACGGCGAGGACCGCGCCGAACTGATCACCATCAACAAGATCCTGGTCGCGCTCGACCTCATCGAGATCCGCAAGGAGATGGTCCTCCGCACCGACGCGCAAGGCAGGCGCTGGCGGGTTCCCCACAACTTCTATCGGGTGAAGGACCACCCGGATGACTTCACGATCTCCACCAACGACGTGCTCCGAGTGGTGCTCCTCGCCGAGACCGACCGAGCCGTCTACCGCTACACCCGGCGCCTCTACTCGCCGCGGTTCTCCCCGATCGACCGGGACAACCCGTGGCACCGCATCCTCGAGGACCTGCGCACCAACCCGACCTGGCAACGTCTCGCGACCCGGGTCGAAGCGGAGGAGACCAAAGCCTCCAACCGCACCAAGGCCGGCCACGCCGCACGCAAGGGCAACGAGACGGCCGATCGAACCCAGACCGACACCGCCGCTTTTTCTGTGCCCACGCCGCATGACCTCGAGTCAGGCGCGGAGGGCGATGGCGACAGCGCCGGTGTCGACACCCTGGTGGGCGTGGGCACCAGTGTTGAACCAAGCAACAGTGGTTTGATGAACGGAGAACCCCTCGACGTTGCTCTGACCAACAGTGGTTCAGGGGTGGATGTTGATCTCGTCAACACTGGTTTGAGCGGGATTCCGGCGACCGACGTTGCGCAGACCAACCGAGCCGAGCCGACCTCGGTTGAACCGATCAACACTACGTATCACCAAGCAGAACAACCCACTACGACTGAGACATCGTTGCGTCATCGAGCCATCGGAACGGGTGCCTACGCCAACGGTCCGGCCCTGCCCCCGACGGATGGTCCCGGCCGGGCCGGTGCCCTCCGCGCCTTTGAGGAAGCGAACGAGCGGCCGGCCACCGCCGCCGAGCGCAAACTCCTGAGCGACCTCGCCGACCGCTTCCACCCGACGGCCGAGGCCCTCGCCGGGAGCGGCTGGAGTTGGGTCGAGGCGGCGATCTACGAAGCGGTCGGGTCCGGCAGTCGATTCGTGGCGCCGAAGCGGGTGCGGGAGATCCTCGCCCGGTGGGAGCGCGACGGCGATGGCCCGGAGGACGGTGGCCCGAGCGGTGGCACCTCCGGGTGGTACGCGCTCATCGCACCGGATGCCCCACGGGTCGAGATCTCCGGAACCAGCGGCCGTGATCTCTGGGCACGCACCTTGGGGATGCTCGCCCAGACGCTCGAGCGATCGGCCATGCTCGACCTCTTCAGCGGCACCGCGATCGCCGGGCATCGCCGGAATGTGGTGACCATCGCGACCGCCGACGCGGCGCAGGCAGATCGCCTGATCTCCTATCAAGACCTCATCGGGCGCAAACTGGGCGAGGTGCTGCGCCGCGCGGTGGAGGTGCGGATCGCGGTACGCGCCGATGCCGGCCCGGTGACGCCTTTGCCGACCCCGGTCCGCGTGACCACCGCGGCTGCCCCGGTCTTCCTGATCCAGCCGAGCGGCCTCGCCAGTGATGCGGTGTGGTCCGCGGTGCTCGCCGATGTCGCCGCGAGCGGCATGGTGACCGATGCGGAGTTTGATGGCTGGGTGCGCTCCACCACGCTTCTCGGCCACGGGGAGGACGGTGCACTGCTCGTCGGGACGCCCCACGTGATGGCCAAGCGCCGGATCGAGGGGCGCCTGCTTGGGGTCCTGCAGCATGCGGCGCAACGCGTTCTTGGCGGGGCTCCCCGGTTGGAGGTGGTGGTCACCCGCGAATGGCAAGCCCAATCCGCGGCCGAGCGGGCGCGGGTTGCCGGGGACTAGCCCTTGTGGATGATGCCGCCCTGCATGATCACGCGCAGGCTGGTCTCCGGCGTGGTGAACAGGGAGAGATCATCGAGCGGGTTGCCCTCGACCAGCAGCAGATCGGCGATGGCACCCGTCTCGACCCGGCCGAGAACGCCCGGGTAGGGGTTGCGCGGACCTGAGAGAGCGAGCAACTCGGCATTCGCGCTCGTCGCCATGATCAGTGTCTCGGCCGGGGTGTACCAGCGGGTCATCGCCGCCAGCAACGCACCATGGTGCTTCGTCGCCTCTTCGGAGAAGAGGATGTCGGTGCCCCACGCGACCTTGATCTTGTGGGTGATTGCCAAGCGATACGCCGTGTCCGTCCCCTTGGAGACGATCGCGTTCTTTTCCGGATTCGGCTCGGCGGGGTTGCGCAATGCCGGGTCGTCGACGAACGGCTGCAGGCACCACCAAGCACCTGCCTCCGCGATCATCGCGGCGGAGGCATCGTCGATGAGCTGACCGTGCTCGATGCACTTGACCCCCGCCTGCAACGCCCGCTGGATCGCGCGCGGCATGTAGGTGTGCACGGTGACGTAGGTGCCCCAGTCCGCTGCCGCGCCGACCGCCGCCTCGATCTCTGCTTGGCCGTACTCGGTGACATCGATCGGGTCGTGGTCTGAGATGATCCCGCCGCCCGCGGCCAACTTGATCTGGCTCGCGCCGAGCATCAGCTGCTCGCGCGTGGCACGCAGCACCTCGTCCGGGCCGTCGGCGATGACTCCCGCGTTGATCCGCTCGCCGTAGCTGAGCTCGGTGCCCTTGGACGGCACCTCCCATCGCTTGCGGTAATCACCGTGGCCGGAGGTCTGGGAAATGATGGCGCCACTCGGCCAGATGCGCGGCCCGGCGAGCACCCCCTCGTCAATCGCGCGCTTGAGTCCGAAACTCGGTCCGGCCATGTCACGGACGGAGGTGAATCCTCGCATCAGGGTCTTGGTCGCGGCGCGCCCGGCGATGAGATCGACGTAGTTGATGTCGGCGGTGAAGAGCTCGCTGATCGGGATCTCGCAGAGCATGGTGTGCCAATGTGCGTCGATCAGTCCCGGCATCAGCGTGGCGCCGTTGCCCTCGATCACCCGCGCCCCCGCAGGTGCCTCGATTGGTGCCTCCGAGATGGTGTTGATCATGCCGTCTTGGACGAGGAGGTAGGCCGGTGCGGAGCGCTCGGGGTGCACGCCGTCGAAGATGCGAACGTCCCGGAACAGCGTGATGGTGCTGGGATCATCCTGCACTGCCGGGGAGGCAGCACGACCGAGCCGTGTTCCGGAGGTCAGTGCGGCGACGGTTCCGGCGCAACCGGCGAGCAATGCACGGCGGTTGGTGCGCCGTTGGTCAAGGGGATGAGACATCGGGTGCGACTCCTGGTGCAACGCCTCCGTGCCGGGCATGCGCGGAAGGCACAGGGCCGAACTGAACGCATTTCCATGCTACCACGCACCGGTGCCACGTTCCTCAGTCGTCCGGATCGGCCGTGTCCGCGCCAGGCGGGATGCGCCGCATCACCGCGGCTGAGAGCACCAGCAACATCACCCCGACCACGATGAAACTCACCCGGAATCCGAGGGCTGCGGCGATCGTCGCGCCGATCAACGGTCCGGCGAAACCGCCGAGCGCGGCCGATGAGCTGGAGATGCCGTACATCGTGGCGCGGCGGTGGCTCGGGGTGAGATTCGCGATCAGGGCATTCGCGGTCGGGATCATGCCGCCCGCCGCCAGCCCGAAGAGTCCGAGCAGGACCGCGAGTTGCCATGGCGAGCGCACGAGCGCCATCGGCAGGTAGAGGATGCCGGCGGTGACCACGCTGATGAAGAGGATCTTGCGATGCCCGAGGCGATCGCTCAATCGCCCGAGCACGACGGCCGATGCCGCACTCGCCGCGCCGAGCACCCCGAGCACGATGCCGGCGAGGGAGGCCGCGTCGGTGGTGCCCGGGGCGAGCTGCTGCACGAAGAGCGGCATCGTCGGTTGCACCGCCATCGCTGCAAAGCGGACGACGAAGAGCGTGATGATCAACGTCACCAACGCCCCGGTGAAGAGCGGCCGGGCGCTCGCGAGGAATCGCTCGAGGCGGCCGAGGGCGAGATCCTCCTCACGCGGCTTGGGAGGGGCGGGGGTGAAGCGCTCGCGCACGACCAACACCGTGAGCAGCCCGGACAACCCGAGCATCGCCCCGGCGATGAAGAAGGTCGGTCGCATCCCGATCCGATCCGCGAGCACGCCGCCGATCAACGGCCCCAACGATGCCCCGGCGAAGATCGCCGTCTGCAGCATCCCGAGCGCGAACCCGATTCGTTGCTTCGGGGTGGTGGTCGCGACGAGCACGGTGGCGGCGGTGACGGTCCCGGTGAGCGCCCCCTCCAGCATGCGGAGGCCGAGCAACTGCCACGGCGCGGTCGCCAGCCCCATCAAGCCGACGGTGAGCATGCCGCCGAATGCGGCGCGGATGAGCATCAGTCGGCGGCCGTGGCGGTCGGCGTAGATGCCCCAGAGGGGGGCGCTGATTGCCATCACGCCGGCACCGACGGCGTTGATCATGCCCGACCAAAGCGTCTGCCCCTGCACGGTGTCGACACCGAGATCGGCGAGATAGAACGGAAGGAAGGGGACGCGCAGACTGAAGCCGATGATGGCCAGCAGTTGGACAGTCCAGATCGCGGCGAGGTTGCGCTGCCAATTGATCGGCCGCTCGGTCGAGGTGGGGGATCCGTGCTCGCTGCTTGCCGCTGAAGTGCCCATGGAAGGCCGAGTCTACTGCCGTGTGCGGCGGCGGGCAACGATGTCGCACGTGGAAGCACGCGTTTGGTCGATGCCGCCCATCTGGCCAATGGTCGTGTTCCATTCGGCCCACTCGGGATTGGACAGATCGCGGATGTGCACATGGCGTGTGGGTGACGTGTGGATCACCCACCGCACAGGGTGATGCCCCGATGTCCAGACTATGAGGGAAGCAGCGATGGAGTGACAGGGCGCTGCCGAACACGCCGCGGGCGAAGGGTGGGGGCACCATGGTCCAGCCGCACGAACGGGAACCGGGTCGCCGATCTGTGCTGCGATTCCCGCATGCCTTGGGGCACGAACCTTGGCGGGAATGCTCGGAGCGATCGACACACCTTGCGACGCCACTCTTCGATGTGCGGGCCGAGGCGCGCCCCGGCGTGGAATGGCCCGGCTTCGATCTGCGGCGCGATGACCTCGCCGGGTTCGACCTGCGGCAGGCCATCTTCACCGGGTCCCTCATGCCTGATATCTCGGCCGCCGACCTGAAGGGCGCGATGCTTGAGGGGGCGACCATTTCCGATGCGCGCGGCGCCTGCTTCGCCGATGCGGTGCTCGTCGGGGCGACGTTGGAATTCGCCCGCCTCGAACGTGCCTGCTTCCGCGATGCGGATCTGCGCGAGGCGAGTCTCTACGGTGCGGGGTTGCGGCGCGCGTCATTCACGGGTGCTGATCTCACCGGGGCGGATCTTGCGGAGTGCGACCTCACCGGGGTTGCGCTGCTGGAGGCGCACTCGTTGCTCGGCTGTTCGCTCGAAGGGGCGATCGGCTTGTCAGCGGCGACCCGCGCGGCGTGCGCCCGGCGTGGGGCCATCGTCTCGCCCCCCAATGTCGTCGTTGAGGCTCACTGGGCGACCAGCGGCTCCTGATCCTGAGGGTCGGATCCCACATCGAACGCGACGTAGATCGCATCGAGGAGCGGCAGGGCACGCCCCTCTGCGAGCCACCCCTCGAGGGTCTCCTTCCCGGCGGCATCGGTGATGCGCGATGCGAGGCGGCGCCTGATGGTCTGCTCGTCGGCAAGCAGCGTGATCCCGATCGCCTCGCGCTGTGCCTCGCCCGCGCCGAGCAGCAATGCCGCGCGCCGGTGATCACCGATCTCCACCGCGATCTCGGCGAGGGAGAGCCAGACATTGAGCACGCCCCAGATGTCGCCCGGGTGGCCATCGAGACTCAGCATCTCCTTGTAGAGCGGCAGGGCGCGCGGCCATTCGCCGATTTCTTTGAGGTCCCAGCCGAGATTGCTCAGGGCGGTGCCGATACCCCAGCCGAAGCCTTGGTCGCGCCACAACTCCAGTGCCTGCTCCTTCAGCGGGATCGCCTCGTGATGGCGCTCGCACACCGAGAGGGCGACGCCGAGCCGGTTGAGCAACCAAGGCTCCCAGATGCTTCCCGGATGGCGCGTCAACGAGACGAGTCCCTCCTCGGCGACGCGGACCGCACCCTCGTAATCCTGTGAGGCCGAGAGCGAGAGGCTGACCATCACATAGGCGAGTGGCTCGAGTTCTGGTGAGTGTCCGTGGTGCGTGCGTCGCAGGGCATCACGCGCGAATGCGAGCGCCAAGGTGCCGTTGTCGGTGATTGCGTTGAGCCAGGCGCAACCGATCAGGCCCATCACCGGGGCATCGACCTCGGGCGACGGCACCTCCGGCGCGAGCGCGCTGGCCCAGGCGAGTCCCTCGCGCAGCAGACTCCGGGTTGACCAGTAATGCCAGAGGCCCCCAACGATGCGGAGTCCCGGTGCGATCTCCCCGTGCTCGATGCAATGGGAGAGCGCCAGACGGAAATTGTCGAGATCGGCGTCGAGCAACAGCGGGGCCTCGTCGCAATCGATCAGGATGCCGTGGAGGAAACAGGATTCCGCGTAGGGGCCCGCCCATTCCGCGTGGCGCTGCCGGACCTCGCGTTCCTCACCCTCCTCCTGCAGTTGCTCCTGGGCGAACTCGTGAAGGGTCTCGAGGGTGCCGTAGCGGGCGTTTCCGCACACATCGGCCCGACGCATGAGGAGGTTCTTGTCGACCAAGCTCGAGATGAGGTTGAGCGTGGGAAGTGGGGACGATCCCGGCGGGCTGGCAACGCTGTGCGCCGCATCCATGGTGAAGCCGCCGCGGAATGCCGCGAGACGTCGGAAGAAGGCTTGCTCGGTCGGGAGGAGCAGGTCGTAGCTCCAGGAAATGGCGTCACGCATGGTGCGATGGCGATCGGGAAGATCCTGCGCCCCGGAGGTGAGCAGCGGCAGCCGCTGATCCAGCCACGGCAGCAACTGCTCGGGTGGAAGAGTGTTGGCACGGGCCGCGGCAAGTTCGATCGCCAATGGGAGGCCGTCGAGATTGCGACAGATCGCCGCCGCCGCCGCCAAGGACGATTCGGTCGTCTCCAGGTTCGGGGCCGCCGCCTTGGCACGGGCGAGGAAGAGCTGCACAGCGGGAAAGCTCTGGACCAGGTCCGGTTGGCGGTCCTCCGAGGGATCGGGCACGCCGAGCGGCGGCACCGGGACGTCGTGCTCGCCGCGCACGCGGAGGAGGACGCGGCTGGTCGCGAGCACCTTGAAGCGCGGCAGGCGGAGAAGCAGCGAGGTCACCCAGGGCCCGATGGCGAGGATGTGCTCCATGTTGTCGAGCACGAGGAGCAGCTGGAGGTCACCAACGTCGCGGATGATGTCATCCAGCGGGTCGTCAGAGGTCTCATCGATGTCCTGGATGCCGAGGGCGCGGGCGATGGTGACCGGGGCGAGCCCCGGATCGCGCACCGAGGCGAGGGAGACGAAGGTGGCACCGTCGCTGAAGCGCGGTTCGGCGCGCAGTGCGGCATCGATGGCGAGCCGGGTCTTGCCGACGCCGCCGGTGCCGGTGAGGGTGACGAGGCGAACGGTGTCGTCGGAGAGCAGCGCCTCGATCGCGCGTGAGACGCCCTCGCGGTCGATCAGCGGATCGAGCGGGCGGGGGAGCCCGGCGCGTCGCGGGGCCCGGTCGTCAGTGGCGATCGCCCCCGCCGCGGCGGCGACCACGAGGGCGCGGCGATCGGCCTCGTTGAGGCGCAGGGCGTCGGCCAGCATGCGGACGGTGGGAAAGCGTGGATGGGCCTTCAGGCCGCGCTCGAGATCGGAGATGCCGCGCACGCTGAGCAGGGAGCGTTCGGCCAGCTCCTCTTGGGTCATCCCGGCGGCGAGCCGGTGGGATCGCAGCAATTGTCCGAATGCCTCACCGGGGCGCTGGCTCATCGAGTTCCGGGCCTTGCCTGCGACGACAGCTCAGCGGACGATCACTCCCCGCGATGTCCAACTATGAGTTGACCAGAAAATCGGCAGTCCGTCAAACGATCATTCGCTCCACATAACAACATGTTTTGATAAACGGATGCATGTCGGAGGAGCCTTGGCGCGAGCAATGACAAGCGGCCGACCGGGTGTCCCGATCGACCGCTTGTTACGCATCCTGAGGATTCAGCACATGGCTGCGGGTGCGGTGCGCCCAGCCAGCGGACTAGCTGACGAAGGAGACGTTGCCGTCGCCGCCGGAGGCATCGGCGATCGCCGTGCCGCCATCGGCTGCGACGCCGATGTTGGTGGTGTTGGCCATGGCGCCGCCATTGACGTCGACGGAACCCTCGCCGCCTGCCCAGCACTTGCCCCACTCGTCGCAGACGAGGCCACCCGAGGTGTCGCCCACGCCGATGGCGCTGCCCATGTTGCCGCCGCTGTCGATCGTCCCGAGGGAGACCGCCCCGCCGCTGGCGCTGGACACGGCGCTGCCGCCGTTCCCTGACGCTGCCGTTTCCTGTCCGAACAAGAATTCCATGATTCCCTCCAATTGCCGTGAACGTATGACGACGATGCGGGGTGACTGCACTGTACGTTCCGGACGTTCGTTCGCGTCAGCGTTTTCGTGAACCATCGGTACCAGTTCGGCGTAGACTCAGCGCATCCGATGCGTCGCCGCAGGAGGACCCGGTGCGTTTTCGCGCGATTGCCCTTGCCGCCCTGATGGCGGCGGTCATGCCCACC
>JAPOLF010000140.1 GCA_029977305.1 bacterium
TTGCGCAGCACTGTCGGCCACTGCATAGCCTGCGTGCCGAAGGCCAATGCCTTGCGCCGCACCCCGCTCGGCGCCCAGTCGCTGGTGACGACCGCGCGAAACGGGCGCGGCAACTCGGTGAAGAAGACGCACCCGTCGAGCGCGTGATGGACGTGCCGAGAAGCGAGGACGACCGGGCCGGTGGCCGGCAGATGCTCCGCCCCGTGGAATTCGACGGTGGCCTCTTTGGCGAGACGGCGCTTGCACAAATGCGTCAGCGTCGCGAGCCCGATCTCCCCGGATATCCGCTGGAAGGGCGAGGTGGCCACGCCGAGCGCCTAGACCGACTGCGCCTGCGGAGTGGCGGTGGGCATACCCGTCGCGCCCTGCTTCGGCTTCTGCAGCACGGTCAACGCCGGGAGGATGCCGAGCACCGCAGCGAGGATGATCGGAATCCAGAGGCCAACGCTTGCGGAAAGAGCGCTCGCGAAGATGGTGTTGGCGATGAAGACCGCGAGCGGAATGCCCACAGGGATCGGCTCCACGGCGGGGTCGAGATCGGCGTTCCACGCTAGGCGGCTGAGGCCGATGTAGATGATGCCGGTGATCGTCCAGCCGAGGAAGTTCTGCACCGGCATGCCGAAATAGGGGCCGGTGTCGCTCCACTCCCAGAACTTCACCGCGAGATCCGCATGCGCCATTGCGGGGTCGAGCACGAGGTCCCACACGGTGAGGAACCATGCTCCGAGGGCGATGCCCCATGCCCAGCGCGGGTGCCAGCCTCGGTTCGCCGCGATCACGCTGCCGATGATGTACGTGGCGAAGCCCATGTAGAACCAAGAGAGCGGGATGGAGTACGGGACGTGGTTGGCGACCTTGTACCCGAGGAAATTGGTGTAGGCGTAGTTGCCGAAGGGGTAACCAGAGGTCGTCCCGAGGATTTCTGAGCAGAGCGAGATGGGAACCGCGAACCCGAAGAAGACCACGGTTCGGCGCCATCCCAGTGCGGCGACACCGAAGACAAACATGGTCAGCGCGCCAAGGATGATGTGCGTCGAGCCGCCGTAGGCCATGCCCCAGGCGTAGACGCGCATCGCAGACGGATTGGCGGCGAATTCAGCAAGCCGGGGGATGACGAAGAGCAATCCGGCCAATCCGAACATGAGCGCCCCGATGTGGAGCACCAGCAGAACCTTCGCCAGTCGCATCAGTCGTCCCTCCGCATCACGGTTCGCCCACGCCATGTATGGGTGCGCCGCATTGCCTGCAAGCCTACCGCAGCCACCACCGGGATGTCGGTGATGGGGGATACCCAATACGTCAGCGGTGCCTCTGTGTACGCCCGTCGTGTTCCTGCAAGTGTGCCCAGGCGCATCATCACCAGTCCGAGATTGAGCCGCCCGAGCAGGCCGAGCACTCCCGGTCGCCGTGCGAGGAGGCTCAATGGCAGCGGTGCTGCCTGCACCAGGGCGAGTTCGGCGAGGCCGATCCGTTCGCGGGGACCCCAATACCGGTCACGCATCGGCAGCGAGCGGCTCCAATTGACGAGTGCATCGCGGGCGCTGTCGTACATCTCGACGTCGACCAGATCATCCGATTCATAGAACCCGACCGGGATGCCGCGAGCCGCCAGATTGCGCGCCAGGGTGACGTCCTCCGCGATCACCCCTCCGAGGTCGGCGAAACCATCCACCGAAGCGAGGGCCGTGCGTGAGAGCAACATGCATTGACCATTCGCTTGGATCTCGTGTGGGTCGGTGGTCGCATGGCCGGGAATGCCGAACCGGTAGACGAGCGTGGTGAGCATCGCCGGGTGGACGAGTGCCTCCTCCCAACCGGAGAGCCGCTGCCGCGTCGCCACGCTCAGCGCCTGCACTGCGTGATCCTCGGCGAATCCGACAAGCGAGGTGGCAAGAGCCGGGGTGGGTCGAACGTCGGCATCAATGGTGAGAATCCACGATGTCTCAGGTGACGCCTCTCGCAGACCGGCCTGCAGGTTGTGGACTTTGCCATTGGCACCTGCGGGCGCAGATCCCGCGCGGATGAGACGGATGCGCGAATCTCGAGCCGCCCAGCGATCCACGACGTCGCAGGTGCGATCCGTCGAGCCACCATCCACCACGAGGATTTCGGACACCACCTCACCCTGCGCGGCAAGCCCTGCCAAGCAAGTGTCGAGGCGGTCCTGTTCATTCAGCACAGGGACGATGACGCTCACTCGGCCGGCACGAGGTGTCGGCGATGAAGCGATCCGTTGGCCACCAGCCGATCGCATCATGCGCGCGACGACTCTCACCGCCAACACCGCCTGCAAGATGCCGAAGATGACAAGCATGACCTGTGCGAGTCGTCGCATGGAACCCACCATTCGCTGAGCCTGTGTGTCGCGATCCCCCACAGGCTTCTTACCACGCCAATACCGAGTCCGAACCCCAATGTGCTACGGTTTCCGCGTGTCCTGAGCCGGAATCGAGGTGGCAACAGTGGATCAGATCGGCAGCTTTCTCGGAAAGCAGGATGCCACGTTCTGGCTGTTCGTCCTCGCCTGCGTCGGAATGGTGTACACGATTCAAGCGGTGGAAACCGCGGTGGACGGCGCATGGCCGCACCAACGACGCCCAGCTCAGCTCACTTCCGGGGCGCGGTCGGTGCAGAAGACGTGGTCGTGGGTTGCGTTGCTGCTGCTCCCCGGGCTCGGGTTGGTCATTCTCAATCTCGGCATCATGGTCTGGCGCGGACTCGAGGCGAGCGAGACGCAGCTGATGGGCGGCATCTTCGTCGCCATCGCATGGGCGGCGTTTGTGCTGGTGAGTGCGAATGCGGCCGGACTCGGCTCGTTCATGGGGAAAGTCGGCCCGGTCGGGCCGCTCGCCTTGATGGCCCTGCTGGTGGTTGGTGACCTGCTCCTGCTCGCCGCGCTGCTCAGCATCTTGCCGAGCATGGACGCCGTGCAGAACGCCTTCCGCAGCCTCTTCGATTTCTGACGGCGACCGCGCTAGCCGGTGATCCGCACGCGCCGGAAGTGCTTCTTGCCGGAGCGCACCAAGACCAATTCGGCGGACGGTGACCAGATCGCGTCGGCGTCGTCAATGCGGTTGCCATCCACGTGGAGGCCGCCCTGCTGCGCGAGTCGTCGCGCCTCGCCTTTCGATGCCGCCAACCCCACCCGCACGGCAAGATCCGCGAAGGACATACCGGCGCCAACCTCGCTCTGAGGAACATCCACCGTGGGGATGTTCGGGTCATCGATGTCCGGTGCCGCACCACCGAAGAGCGCCTTCGCGGCCTCCTGTGCCTGGAGGGCGGCGTCTGCGCCGTGGGCGATCGCGGTGATCTCGAGGGCGAGGACGCGCTTCGCCTCCCGGAGTGACGCACCGCCTTGGGCGGTCAAGTCGGCAATGACGTCATCGGGCAGAAAGGTGTAGAGGCGGAGCAGTTTTTCCACGTCGAGATCGTCGACATTCACCCAGTACTGGTAGAACTCGAAAGGCGGTGTCTGCTTCGCATCAAGCCAGAGGGAGTTGCCGGCGGTCTTCCCCATCTTCTGGCCGGAGGCGGTGGGGAGCAGTGGGCTGACCAACGCGAATGCCTCGGCGCTCTCGACGCGGCGGATGAGGTCGACGCCGGCCACGATGTTCCCCCACTGGTCAGATCCCCCCAACTGGAGGATGCAGCCCGTGGTGCGGAAGAGGTGCAGGAAGTCATACGCCTGCACGATGCGGTAGTTGAACTCGACGAAGTTGAGCCCAGAGCCCTCGAGGCGGGTCTTGTACGTCTCCGCCGCGAGCATCTCATTGACCGAGAAGTGCCGACCGATGTCCCGCAGGAAGGGGATGTAATGAAGGTCCAACAGCCAGTCGGCGTTATTCACCAGAAGCGCCGGCGGATTGTCACCGAAGCGGCCGCCGTTGAAATCGATGTACTGGCTGAACTGCGGCAGGATGGCAACGAGGTTGTCGCGAATGCGCTGCTCCGACATCACCTCGCGGGTGGCCGTCTTGCCGGAGGGATCGCCAACCAATGCGGTGCCACCGCCGCCGAGCGCGATCGGGCGATGACCGAATCGCTGCAAGACGGAGAGCATCATGACCCCGAGCATGTGCCCGGCGTGGAGCGACGTCGCGGTGGGGTCGAAGCCCTGATAGGCGGTGACGGTCGACGTGGCGAACGCTTTGCGCAAGGCCGCCTCATCGGAGACGTCCTGCACATAGCCGCGTCGCATCAGGTAATCGAGCGGGCCGAGCCCTGCCTGCCGGAACTCCTCCGGCGCATTGCGGCCGTTCGTCGTCAACGCCACCTGTGTGTCCTCGCATGCTTCCCCGGGTGAAGTGGCAGAACTTTACCAGAGGACGACGCGGTGGGACCGCCCGTGCGCGGGTATCCTTGCGATGGCACACCACCCGGGTGGGCCGCGCGATCCTCAGCATCGAGACGGAGCAAGCGGTTCATGGCCACGCCTGAGACCCGATTCACGATGGACACCTCGAGCATCAAGTTCGGACCGGGGGCGACCTCGGAGATCGGCAGCGATCTCCGCCGCTTCGGGGTGACGCGGGCGTTGCTCGTCACGGATCCGCGACTGGTGTCCGGGCCGTCGGTCGAGGTGGTGCGGACGGCGATGAAGCGCGATGGCATCGAGGTCGAGGTCTTCGACCGAACCAAGGTTGAACCGACCGACGGATCGCTCAAGGAGGCGATCGCCGTCGCGCAGGAAGGCCGGTTCGATGGGTACGTCGCCGTGGGCGGCGGTTCGGTGATCGACACCGCGAAGGCGGCGAATCTCTACGCCACCCATCCGGACGACTTCCTCGCCTACGTCAACGCCCCAATCGGGCAGGCGAAGCCGGTTCCGGGTCCGCTGAAGCCCCTGATCGCGGTCCCCACCACCGCGGGCACCGGGAGTGAGACGACCGGGGTCGCGATCTTCGACTTGGAATCCATGCACGCGAAGACGGGGATCGCCCATCGCGCGCTGCGTCCCGTGCTCGGCATCATCGATTCCGACAACACGCGGACGATGCCGCGGATGGTGGCTGCGAGTTCGGCCTTGGACGTGCTCAGCCACGCGATCGAATCGTTCACCGCGGTCAGCTTCGCGGAGCGCGCGGCACCGGAGTCGCCCCACCTGCGTCCCTCCTATCAAGGAGCGAACCCGATCAGCGACGTGTGGTCCTTGAAGGCGCTCGAGTTGCTGGCCGCCAACATCGACCGCGCGGTGGATGACCCGACGGACGACGAGGCCCGTGGCAACATGTTGCTGGCTGCTGCCTATGCTGGCATCGGCTTCGGGAACGCCGGTGTGCACCTGCCGCACGGGATGAGCTATCCGGTGTCGGGCATGGTGCGGTCCTATGTCGCCGAGGGCTATCCCGTCGACCGTCCGCTCGTCCCGCATGGCATATCGGTGATCCTCAATGCACCTGCCGTGTTCCGGTGGACGGCGTCCG
>JAPOLF010000141.1 GCA_029977305.1 bacterium
CCGTGATGGAGACGCTTGCGGCACAGGGAGCGACGGTGCGTGACGCGCGACGGCTGGGTGGGGGCAAGCCGGTGGCGGTCGGGCCGATCACCTTCCGGATGCCGTTCAACCCCAATGCCACCGGAGCGCCGACACCCACCCCGGAGGGGACGATCCCGGCGAATGTGGACCCTCGTCAGTCCTCGCTTGCGGCCGCCGCCTGGACAGCCGGGAGCATCGGCCGATTGGCGCGTGCCGGTGCGCACTCGCTGACGTACTTCCAGACGAACGGCTGGCGCGGGCTGATGGAGCGCCGCGATCATCCGTTGCGGGTTCCGGGGTTCGCCTCGTGGCCCGGGATGATCTTTCCGGTGGCATCGGTGATGGGCGATCTGGCCAGCCTCAGCGGAGGCGAGGTGTTACCGCTGACTTCATCAGACGAGGTTGCCGTCGATGGATGCGCGGTGCGATCCGGCGGGGAGATCACCGCACTCGTCGCGAATCTCACCGAGGATCGTCAGCGGGTGACGGTTCAGCTGCCGATCTCGGACGATGTGCGGGTGCGGACGCTCGACGAGCGATCATTCGGCATCGCCACAAGTGATCTCACGCAATTCGCCAACACTGGCAAATCACTTGCAGCCAATGGTGGAGTGGTGACGCTCACGCTCGCGCCTTACGCCGTTGCGACGCTCCGGGCAACCGCGAAGAAGCGTGGCTCAGGCCGACGGTGAGTCGTCTCGTTCCGCCTCGGCGACGGCGTCGAGCACCGCGGACTTGGTGATCCCAAAGTGGGATCCGTGCCACACCACCCGACCATTACGCAGGACGATCACCTGAGGCGATTCGTGGCGCACCCCGGTGCGTTCTTGGATCAATTTGCTCAGCGCGCGATCGGTGGAGACATTCACCGCCGGTACCGGTCCCGTGATTGCCGCGACTTGGCCGAAGGCATTCCGGCTGATCGGGCAATGCGGATCGTGGAGGAAGAGCACAACAGGCCCCGGAGCGGTGAGCCAGGTCTCCAACGTGGCGGCATCTGAGACCTGCGAGAAGGGAGGTTCGTCGATGCTTCGTGATCCGAACATGGTGCTTCCCCTTCTCATGCGGCGCCGGGCAAGAACAAACCCCGACCGAGGCCGGGGCTGGGTGGGCGATACTGGACTCGAACCAGTGACCTCTACGATGTCAACGTAGCGCTCTAACCAACTGAGCTAATCGCCCCGGTGATGGGAGTATACCGACGATCCGATGCCCGGGCAACCAGCCGAACTCGGCTATTCTTCGGCGGAGTCATCGGCAGTCAATCCGGAAGGTCCTTGTGAACGACAATCCCCAACCGCTGCCGTCCCTCGAGATCACCCCCAGCCCACGCCTGAGCTTTGCGCTCCAACAGGGTTGGGAGGCATTTCACGCGGCCATCGTGGCGGTGGGTGCGACGACCTTCACGAAATGGTTCACCCATCGATCGGGCGATGCCGATCTTGCCGAGACGGTGTCGCTGCTCGTTGCGGACTACCTCGATCCGGAGCTGGACGACGCGGACCACCTTGAGGCCCTCGCATCGCTCGCCGAGATCGGGGAGGAGACGGAAGACGACCTCCTCGCAGACACCCTGTGGGAGGGTGTCGTCTCCACCGCGATCGATGCGGGCGACGGAGACGCGGTCGCGGAGGCCACCTCGCGGTTGGCGGCGATCGCCGAGCGCTATGGTGACTTTTTGGCAGCGGCTGAGCACCGGATCACCTTCCTGAACTGGCGACGCACTGATGGCGCATCGAGCGATCCCGAAGCGGTCCACGAGGCGTTCGAGGCGATCGAGCGGCTCGCGGAATTGGATGGCGCCCAGCGCGCCCGAGCCGAATGGGCGTTCCGCCAGGCCGCATTCACCCGGCTCGCCGAGGCGGAGGATGACCGTGCAGTGTTTGGCGATTGGGAAGCCAATCCCACACCTTATGCCGGCTGGGAGTGACAGTCCCGCTACCGACTCGGCGGTATACTCACCACGACAAACCGGGTGTTGTCTTGCCGCGATGGCGGCCGTGACCCGCAGACGAGGAGGCCAGAGCCGTGAACGTCGCGGAAGGCTTGCAGCGCATCAAAGAGCAACTCGAGGACAACGGCGCATCGCCGGCGACCATCCAATTGGTGAATGGCATCCTGCTGCGGGCGAAGACCCCATCTGGGCAGCAGGCCACCGCGAAGTCGATGATCGAGCTTGCGCGCATGCTCCAGCGCACGCCCGCCGCGACCAATGACATCAAGGTCTACAACGACCTGCTGAAGTTGGAGGAGGGACTGCAGGCGAACGCTGCCGCCCATCGCGACCGGATGGCTTCCGAGGAGCGGCAGGCCGAGGCGCACGCCCAGAACCGCAGCAAGAAGTACTACAAAGAACAGAAGGAAAAGGACAAGCAATAGGTCGCCACGTACGATAGGACGCAGTAGCAGTCGATCGCGCACGAGCGTGAAAGGAGTCCATGATGGTTTCTGCCCCGGAGCGAGTCACGCTGAATCCCGCTGAGATCATGCCGCGCGTCGTCGGGCGCTACACGCCGGTGGTCGCCGATCATGCCGAGGGCCTCTACGTCTGGGACACCGAAGGCACCCGCTGGGAGGATTGGACCTCCGGCATCGGCGTGGTCAACACCGGCCACTGCCATCCGCGGGTCGTCGCGGCGATCCAGGAGCAGTCGGCCAAGATCATCCACTCACAGGCAAACATCCTCGCGCACGAACCGATGATGCGCGCCAGCCTCGCCCTCACCGAGACGCTGCCGCCGAGCCTGAACCAGGTCTTCTGGACCAACTCCGGCGCGGAGGCCGTCGAGGGTGCGCTGAAGCTCGCCAAGATCGTCACCGGTCGGTCCGCGATCATCGCGTTCCGCGGGGCCTTCCACGGACGCACCCATGCGGCGATGTCGGTGACCACCTCCCGCGTCAAGGTGCGCGGACACTACGAGCCGTTGCTCTCTGGGATCTACTACGCGCCGTACCCGTACCTCTATCGCGCGCCCTACAAGGGCCCGGCGGAGGAGCAGGACCTTCGCTACTTCGAAGAGATCGAGATGCTCTTCGAGCAGATGGTGATGCCGGATGACGTCGCCGCCGTGCTGATCGAGACCGTCGCCGGCGAAGGCGGCTACATGGTGCCGACTAAGCGCTGGATGCAGAAGGTGCGCGAACTCTGCACCAAGCACGGGATCATGATGATCCTCGACGAGGTGCAGTCCGGCATGGGCCGCACCGGCAAGATGTGGGGCTTCGAGCACTTCGATGTGGTGCCCGACATCATCACCGTGGCGAAGGGCATCGGATCTGGGATGCCGGTTTCGGCGGTGGTCTCGAGCAAGGCCAACATGGACAAGTGGGCGCCCGGCTCCCACGGTGGGACCTACGGTGGCAACGCCGTCTGCACCGCCGCGGCCTACGCCACACTCCAGGTGATGAAGGATGAAGACCTGCCCGGCAATGCCGCGCGGATGGGCGCCATCCTCATGGACGGCCTGCGCGAGATCCAGCGCGACTACCCGGTGATCGGGGATGTCCGCGGCCTCGGCCTCATGGTCGCCGCCGAGTTCGTCACGCCTGATGGTGCCCCGAATCCGGCCGCGGTCAACAAGGTGCTCGCAGCTGCGATGCAGGAGCACGTGCTGTTGATCACCTGTGGCACGTTTGACCAGGCGATCCGCGTGATTCCGCCGCTGACGGTGAACGAGCAGCAGGTCCGCGACTTCCTCGGTGTGTTCCGGCGGGCGGTCGCCTCGCTCTAACCTCACGACGAGATACTCGACTCCCCGGCGGCAGGCGTGCCTCGGGGAGTCGTTTCGTTCGGAAAATTCACGTTGTTCCGCTATCATCATTGATGGTGTGGCGCGGTCTCCCGCCTCACGGACTGTTGGCCCGATGTCCCGGCCCACCCAGCGAATATGGAAGCATGATGTCATCGTTGTTGAACACGCTGTCCGAAATCGAGCGCCGATTCGAGGATCTGGATCGCCAGTTGGCAGATCCGGAGGTCGTCACCAATCCGGCGCGGCTCCAGGAACTCGGGCGGGAGCGCTCTGAGCTGGAGGAGATCGTCGGCGTGTACCGGCAGCTCCGCTCAGTTGACGAGCAGACCGAGGCCACCGCGGAACTCGCCTCCGATCCCGAGATGGCGCCCTTGGTGGAGGACGAATTGCGGTCTCTGCGCGAACAGCACGATGAGCTTCACGCGCGCGTGAAGACCTTGCTCGTTCCGAAGGACCCCAACGACGAGAAGAACGTCATCGTCGAAATTCGCGCCGGAACCGGCGGGGATGAAGCCGCGCTCTTCGCTGCTGATCTCTACCGGATGTATGTCCGGTACGCGGAGAAGCACCGCTGGAAAACGGAAATGCTCTCCATGACCGAGACGGATGGCGGCGGATTCCGCGAGGTGATCTTCGAAGTCAAGGGCAAGGGGGCCTACAGCCACCTGCGCTACGAGTCTGGCGTGCACCGGGTGCAGCGCGTGCCCGCCACCGAGCGTCAGGGGCGCATCCACACCAGCACCTCGAGCGTCGCCGTGCTTCCCGAGGCGGAAGAGGTTGACATTCAGATCGCCGAGAACGAGCTGAAGATCGACGTGTATCGATCGTCTGGCAACGGCGGACAGAGCGTCAACACCACCGACTCAGCGGTGCGCATCACCCACCTCCCGACGGGGCTGGTGGTGACCTGCCAGGATGAGAAGAGCCAGCTGAAGAACCGGACCAAGGCCCTCACCGTGTTGCGATCCCGCCTCTACGAGATCGAGCAGGAAAAGCTCGCGCAGGAGCGGGGCGATGCGCGCCGGTCGCAGATCGGCAGCGGGGAGCAGAGTGAGAAGATCCGCACCTACAACTTCCCGCAGGATCGCATCACCGATCACCGGATCAACCAGAACCTGAGCAACATCCCCTCGGTGCTCGATGGCAATCTCGACCTGTTCATCACCGAGTTGCGCGCCGCGGACGAGGCTGACCGCTTGCGCGAAGCCGGCCTCGACGAGCAGCCCGTCGCGGTCTGATGCCCCAATTTGAATGGACGTTTTGCCGCGCTGAGGCTGGTGATGCCCCGGCGATCGCTACGCTGTTTCTCGCTGCACGGACTGCTGCGATGCCGTGGCTTGTCTCGCCACACTCCCATGAGGACACGCACCGATGGGTGGCGGAGGTGCTGGTGCCATCGTCGACGCTCCGGGTCGCCCGCGTTGACGATGTTCCAGAGGCCATGCTCATGGTCGCAAACGGCTGGATCGATCACCTCTATGTGGCACCGGCGTGGCAGGGCCGCGGTATCGGCTCGCAGGCGGTGGAGGTGGCGAAGGCGCTGGGGCTGGACACCGTGGGCAACGCGCGGTACCGGGTCATAGCGTGCACGTCTCTGCGACGGGAAGAGACCGAAGGGAAGAAACTGAAGAGCCGCGACGCCG
>JAPOLF010000142.1 GCA_029977305.1 bacterium
GAGTTCCGCCGGCGCCTTGGTGTTTACCGTCTTGATTCGTCTAACCCTTGAGAGCGCCTTCCTGGAGGCCCTTCATGTACCAACGCTGGGCGATGCCGAAGGCGAGTAGGCCGGGGATGATCGCCATCACGTAGACGGCGGCGAGGCGCGGCCACACCCACGCCCCCATGCCGCCGGTGGCGCTGGCGAGCACGACCGGCATCGTCTTCTTCGAGAGGTCCTGCATCAGGGTGGTGGCGAGGAGGTACTCGCCCCACGCGCCGACGAAGTTGACGATGACGACGACGACGATGCCGTTGCTGACGATCGGCAGCATGATCTGGATGAGCATGCGCACCGGACCGGCGCCATCGATCTTGGCGGCGTCACCGAGCTCCTTTGGCACCGTCTCGAACATGCCGCGCATGATGAAGACGGAGAGCGCGAGGGACAAGGTGACGTAGGGGAAGATGAGACCCCACGTCTTGTTGAGCAGTCCGAGATTCCCCTGCAGTTCCCAGATCGAGATGATCGCGGTGACGCGCGTGGGGAAGAACATCGAGGCGACGAGGATCGCGAGGATGATGGCGCGGCCCGGCATCGCGAGATGGACCAATGCGTAGCCGGCCATGATGCTGATGACGGTGGTGATGACGACGGTGCTGGTGGTGACCATCACGCTGTTCCAGAAGTTCTGGGGGAGCGTGTCGATCTGGCCGAGCGCCTGCCGATAGTGGGAGAAGTCGAAGTTCTTCGGCCAGATCTCATTCTGGTAGGCGTCGGGGAGGCTCTTCACCGACATGATGAGCACCCAGGCGATCGGGAAGAGGATGATGATGGCGAAGAGGATGAGCACCGCGTTGCGGGCGATGGCGCCCCAGGACGGTCCGCGGCGCGGGTGCCATTCTTCGATGGTGCTGAGATCGGCGGGAAGCGTGTTGGTGGACATTGGTGACTCCCTCCCCTAGTCCCGCGACCGGAAGAGCCGGAAGAGGATGGCCACGATGACGAGCATCCCGATGGTGCCGATCCATCCGACGGCAGAGGCAAACCCGAGGTCACGCGGGGGCCGCTGGAAGGCGGTCTCGTACATGTAGACGGTCCAGGTGTAGGTGGGGCGTTCGCGGTTGAAGCCGCCCATGATCAGGTACTCGTCGATGACCGCCATGGCGGTGCCGAAGCGGAGGACGACGAGGACCAGAATGATGGGGAGGAGGCGGGGAAAGGTGACGTCCCAGAACATGCGCCATTCGTTGGCGCCGTCGACGCGGGCGGCGTCGAAGAAGTCTTTCGGGATGGTGGCGAGACCGGCGAGGAAGAACATGGTGTGGTACCCGAGTCCCCACCACCACTCCATGGCGGTGATGGCCGGGAAGACGAGTTTGGGATTGCCGATCCATTGGGGCTGGGTGTAGACGTCGTAGAAGTGGAAGACGTCGACGAGAAAGTAATTGATCGGGCCGACGTAGAGGTCGTACATCCACCGCCAGAGGAGGAAGATGAGCGGCCCGGGGATCATCGAGGGAATGAGCAGAATCAGGCGGTAGAAAGTTGCTGCTTTGGGATTCTGCACCCGGTCGATCAGGACGGCGATGAACATCGGAATGAAGATCATGCCGGGAAGGAAGAGCGCGGTGAAGCCGAGGGCGCGGAGGAGTCATTTGCGCATCAGGGGATCGGCGAGGGCTTCACGGAAGTTCTGGAAGCCCGACGAAGTGCACCGGGGTGCCGGCGGGATCAAGGAAGTTGTAATCAGTGAAGGAGAGGTAGGCAACGCGGTAGATCGGGTAGAGCTGCCACCCAACGAAGAAGATCAGGGTCGGCACGATGAAGAGCCAACCTACCCACCAGTTGCCCTTGGCCCCGCGGGGCTTGCGACCGGTGGGCTGGGCAGTAGCAACTGAGGACATAGGGACCTCGGGGGTTGAGGAGACGCCCCGCTCGGCTGTGAGCGGGGCGAAGGGTGCTGGGCAGGCGAAGCACGTGTGCTCCGCCTGCCCAGCTAGGGACTACATCTTGGCGTACTCGGCCATGACGGCGTCCATCGCCTTGGTGAGGGCGGTCTTGGCGTCCGACTCCTCGCCCTTGAGGTAGGCGACGTAGTACGGGGTGGCCGTGGTGAACTGGGAGATGCTCATCTTGGTCGGGGCGATGGCGTTAGCCGCGCCGAGGCCGTCCTTGATGGCGAAGGCCCAGTCAGCGAGCCAATCCGGCTGCTCCTTCTCGTAGGCAGCCCAGATGGACTGGAGCACCGGCAGCTGGCCGACAGCGGTCTCGTTCTTCGAGGCATCGCCCTGAACCGAGTGCTGCCAGATGCGCTGATCGGTGGAGAGGTTGGTCATGTACTGGACGGCGGCTTCCTTGTCGTGGCCGTACTGCATCAGCACGGCGCCGGTGGTCCAGAACACGGTGCCGCCCACGCCATCGGCGGTCTTCGGCAGCGCGGCGAGGCGGAGCATCGAGGGATCCGCCCAGGTGCTGGAGAAGCGCAGGTGGGCGTTCTGGTACTTGATGTAGTACGCGGCCTGGCCGGAGGCGAAGGCCTGCTCGTCCGGGGTGCCGTTGACGCCGGCGTCGGTGGTGCCCTCGTTGAGGACGTCCGGGTTCGCGAGCGGCATCATTTCCTTCATGATCTCGAGGGCCTGAACCGCCGGATCCGAGTTCCACTGGAAGATGCCGGTCTCCGGATCGTAGACGTCGACCGAGATCGAGTGGGTGATCGGGAGAATCGAGCGCCACGCGTGGAAGTCGAAGGTGAGGCCGAACGGCGCGGCGCCGGACTCGACAACCTTCTTGGCGTTGGCGATGTACTCGTCCCAGGTGGTCGGGGTGACTTCGGGATCGAGGCCGGCCTTGCCCACGATCTCGGCGTTCCAGCCCTGGACGATGACGTCGAGGAGGAACGGCCAGACGTAGAACTTGTCCTGGTAGGAACCCTCGGCCTTGATCGCCGGGATGATGTCATCAAGCATGCCGGCCGGGAGGTAGCTGTCCCACGGCTCGATGACGCCCGCGTCGACCATCTGGATCATCTCGAGGAACGGGGTGACGCCGATGTACATGTCGTACGTCGACTTCTGCTCCTTCGCCTCCGCGAGGAAGGTGTCGATGCCGAAGCCGGCGGTCGGGGCGACCTGAGCGTTGATCGGCGACGGGAACTCGGAGTTCACGAGCTCGATCGGCGAGTGGAGGCTCAGGATCCAGTCGTAGTAGGTCGCGTCGAGCGTCCCCTCGGTGTCGGCCAGCGCAGAGCGCATGGTCTCCTGGGCGAGGGCGGCGGCGACCGGGGCGGCGATGCCCAGTGCTGCGGCGCGGCGGAGGATGGTGCGGCGATCAGCACGTCCTGCCAACGCATCAGCAAAAAGCTTGCGAACTTCCTGGTTGCTCACGGGATTCCTCCTGCTTGCTGCCTGGGCCGGAGCATCCTTGCGCGGCCCTGATTCCCGGGGGGCTTGGACAGCACCGTCGCGCTCGCGACGCCGCACCGGGTCTCTGTGGGGATTATCGGGGAAAGACGCAGGGTGTCAACGCATGCTGCGGGCGAGGAGCCTGCCTCCGAAAACGAGGGGCGAGAGGCCATCCGGAAGAAACCTCGCACTTGTCCAGCGCGTCCGTATCATTGAGGTGGGCATGATGTCCGACACAGGACTAAGGGAGGTCACGATGCGCAGCTTACTCGCGACAGTTGGGATGATCGCCGCAGCACTGATCGGGGTCGCCCAGCCGCTGGCGGCTGCGGGTCAGGCGATGGATGGGTCGGCCGGACCGGAGCCAATCGTCTGGAAGCTGGTGGCGATCGAGACCCCGCTCGAGCGGACGCCAGCACCCGAGTTTCAGGCGTACACCGTGCAGTTCGACCCGAACGGGACAGTCCTGGTGGTGGCGGACTGCAATGTGGGGTCGGGCACCTGGTCGGCGGATGGGCAGGTGCTGACGATGTCGGCAATCTCGCTGACGCGCATGTACTGCGGACCGAATTCGATCGACACGACCTTTGTCGCGATGCTCTCCGAGGCCACGATCTGGTCGGTGATCGACGACCACTTGGTGCTTGATCTGCGCGCTGATGCAGGATCACTGATTTTCGATCCCACAATCACGGCGGTGATGTGGGAGTGGCAGCAGTTCGAGGGAAGCGACGGCACCGTGATCGCACCTGACGACCCGACGCGGTATCAACTCCTGCTCTCGCCGGACGGGCAGGTGTCAGTGATGGCGGACTGCAATCGGGGCATCGGGACGTGGACGAACGACGGGCCGTCGCTGAGCTTCGGGGCGATCGCCACCACCAAGATGGGGTGCCCGGAGGGATCGCTCGACTCCAAATATCTCTGGCTGTTGTCGCAGGCGAGCAGCCATGTCGTGCGGGATGGGGTGCTGTACATCGCGCTTCCGGTGGATGCCGGGATCATGGAGTTCCGGTCACGGGTGCTCACCGATGCTGAATACCAAGCGTACGTGGCGATGCAGCAGGCAGGATCGTAGCGTTGCCTGAGGGGTTCCTCCCGGGGATCGTTCCCGCGAATGACCATGATGACGGCTGGTGCTTCGCCTTCCGCGGCGGGGAGTTGCTGCTGCTGAATGTCGCTGCCTCCCCCACCCTGCCGCGGCGGGGCGCGGTCGTCGCGCTCGGGTGGGAGGTGGTGCGGCAGGACTATCTCGGGCACCTCGATGGTGAGGCGTGCTGGTCAGTCGAGCTCGGTGACCACGGACCGGAAGTGCCGTCGGGCGCGTTCGTGGGGTTGCGCGCCGCGCACGGATTGATGAGTGAGGCTGCATGGGTGGTGGCGGGTCGCGCCGCGCAGATCGTGGCGTGGGCGCGTGATCACCAGTTTTGCGGACGGTGCGGCACGCGCACAGATGACGTGGCAGGAGAGCGTGCGAGGCGGTGTCCGGCATGCGGATTGCTCGCCTATCCGCGGATCTCCCCAGCCGTGATCACTCTCGTCGAACGCGAGGATCGCATCTTGTTGGCACGTAGTCCCGGGTTCCCGGCGGGGCGATTCGGGATCATTGCAGGATTTGTCGAACCGGGGGAGACCCTCGAGGAGGCAGCGCATCGGGAGATCCGGGAAGAGGTCGGTATCACGGTGACCAACCTGCGCTACTTCGCCAGTCAGCCATGGCCATTTCCCCATGGAATCATGTTGGGATTCACGGCCGAGTGGGCCGCTGGCGATCTGACGCCTGATCCGTCGGAAATCGAGGCCGCCGGGTGGTTCGGGGTGGATGACCTGCCGAACATCCCGCCGAAGCTGAGCATCGCCCGGCGTCTGATCGATGACTGGGGGCGGCGGCGCGGGGTGGAGATCCCGGAGAGCGCATCCTGGTGAACAGCGAACGAGCGGGCCGATCGGCCCGCCCGTTGCGTTGCGATTAGTGGATTGCGTGACTAGTCGGCGGCGTTGGCCTTGCTGCCCTGAATCGCCCGCCAC
>JAPOLF010000143.1 GCA_029977305.1 bacterium
GAAAGAGGCCAAGAACAGCCTCGGCGGGGTCGTCGAGGTGCGGGCGACGGGGGTGCCGGTGGGGTTGGGTGATCCGACCTTCGACAAACTCGACGCCCTGATCGGGATGGCCATGCTCTCGATCCCGGCAACGAAAGGGGTTGAGATCGGCGACGGCTTTGCCTCCGCACGCTCCACCGGGATCGAGAACAACGACGGCTTCACGATGCAGGACGGCGTGGTGCGGGCGGTCTCGAATCGGGCGGGCGGGATGCTCGGTGGCATCTCGACCGGAGAAGAAATCGTGGTCCGGGTGGCGGTGAAGCCGACGTCATCGGTCGCCCAAGATCAACAGACCGTGGACACCGCTGGTCAGCCGCGGACGATCCTCGTCGAGGGGCGGCACGATCCTTCGGTGGTGCCGCGAGCGGTGCCGGTAGCGGAGGCCATGCTGGCATTGGTGCTGGCGGACTTGGTGCTGGTCAATCGCGCGGCGCGCATCTGATCGGATCAGCGCGGCTCGGCGGTCACCAAGAGGCGATCACTGTCGTCCTCGTAGGGATCGAGATCGTAGCTGCCGTAGATCTGCACATCGCCGAACCCTGCGAGTTCGAGCATCAATTCGAGTTCGCCACGCGTGAGATAGCGCATCACGAATGACGTGCGCACGCGGCGGAGCGCGCCGTCCGGAGCAATCAGGTCGTACCAGAGATCGGTCTCAATGCGTTGTTCGGAAGCGATGACGCGGCGGGTGCTGAATTTGTCGACGACGGAGCGATCGTCGAGGGTCCAGGTGCCCTCATGGATGATCTGCCGGTCGAACCCCTGCAGGCGACTCGGCGCGGGGTTGAGGAGATCGATCACCAATTGCCCGCGAGGATCGAGGACGCGGCGCGATTCGCGCAGGATCGCGCGCTGGGCGGCCTGGGTGTCGGCGTGCATGAGGCCGTTGAGGGTGATCAGGACCGTGCCGATGGTGCCGGAGGCGATGGGGCTGAGGTCGGCCATGTTCGCCTGCACGAGGGTGACCAGATGCCCAAGTTCGGCCTCTGCGACGGCATCGCGGGCCACGTCAAGCATCACCTTTGAGAGATCGACCCCGGTGATGCGGAACCCGGCTTCGGCCACCGGCAGGAGAATGCGCCCGGTGCCGCAGCCCAGTTCGAGCACGGGATCACCGACCGATTCCACCGTCTGCAGGTAGAAGGGGATGTCTTCTTCATACTCGGCGTGCTCGATGTCATACAGAGGCTGGATCGTGGCGTACGGATCAGTGGTCGCGGAGTCGGGTATCCCCATGATCAGTACCACGCTTCGGCGACGGCGATGAACGTGGTGGCAAGGGCGCCCCGCTCGAGGTAATGGACGTGCCACTGCGGGTCCGCCACAAGCGGGTCGCCGATGAGAACGCCGCCGTCATCACACGAGTAGTTGGCCCTCATGCCAGCGAGGCCGTAGGTTGCGCCGGTCATCGCCGAGCAGGTGACGCCATTGGCGAGAACGACAGCCCACGGATTCGATTCCTCGATGGGGAGCAAGTCGGGTTCGATCAGGGATGGGTCGAACTTCTGGAGGAGGGTCAGCAGCGAGACGTCAGAGGTGAACGGGTCTCGCATGCAGGCGAGCGGCGATGTCAGGTCAGCTGGCGCGGCGAAGGGCGATTGAAAGCACGGGTCGAGCACGCCCCCACCCTCGACAACGCAGCGGCGGGCATCGGGTCGGCCGGGATCGGCAATTGATGGCATATCGCAGGTGCCGGCGACGCGCTCGAGGACAGAGAGCGAGGTGTGGAGTCCGGTTTGTCCCAGCGGGAGCATCAGGTGGACGACGGTTTCCGTGGGGGCTTCAGGGATGGGCGTTGCGGCGGCCGGGGTTGCCGCGGTGGGGGTTTCCTGCCGGGCGGCGACACTCGGCGCCGCGAGCACCGCGAGGAGAACCACGAGCACCACAAGACGTCGCATGAGCATCACCTGCACCCCAACCTCCGGGGAGATAGCGCGTCGGGTCACCAGAGCGGGCCGCAGACCGCGTCGAAGCAGAAGAGATCGCCACAGCATCCGCTGTCGCTGCTGCAGTATGCGCCCTCCGGGCTGCAGCAGTTCTTGCCGCCATCGGAGGAGATGCCATTGGTCGCACAGACGCGGGCCCCGCAGCACTCCTGATCGTTGGTGCACGTGGAGGATTCGGTGAGGCAACAGATGGTGGCGCCGCCGGAACCGGAGTTGTCGGCGCAGATGGCGGGACCGAGGGATTGGCTGCACTGCTCGTCGGAACTGCACGGGTCGCCGGGCGCGAAGTCGTCCCCGGCGGCATCTGTCGCGGTGGCACCACCGCAGAAGCCGGCGTCGCAGGTGGCGATGCCACAGCAATGGCTTGAGATGGAGCAGGCACTACCGGCCTCGAGACAACAGTTCAGCGGGCCGTCCTCTGCTTGCATGTTGTCGCCACAGATCACGCTGCCGCTGGCGACCGTGACGCACTCCTCAGTGGTCGAGCAGGCCGCGCCGAGGGGGAGGGTTCCTGCGCTGCCGGTGACTGGAGTATTGCCGGGAATGGATGGGCCGTTCTCGATGCAGGAACCGTTCACGCAATCGAGGGTTCCGCAGCAATGACGATGCTCGCCGCATGCGCCGCCCTCGACGCGACAGCAGTTGAGGGGACCGTCTTCGGCCAGCATGTTGTCGGCGCAGACGAGGAGACCACCGGATTGGTCGCACTGGGCGGTGGCGGTGCAGGGTTCCCCGGGACCGAGGAGGCTTTGCGCACGAGTTCGCTGCGGGCGGATGCCGAGGAGACTGATCAGGACACCGATGGTCAACGGGCGGCGTGCCATCGGGAGGCCCAGACTGCGCACCAGCGCATCAAATCGTTGGCTGTCCACTGCGGCTCCTTTCGCCCGGCTCGCGCCATGCACGCATGACCGCGATTCGCCCTCGGTGAAGGATAGTTTCGTGTACGTACATGATGCAACGGGTCTGGGGGAAGGCTGCCCGCCTATACTTCGGGCATGATGGCGAAACCAGCACCAACAACCACGCGCGAGCCGCGCAAAGCAGACCGAGTGGTGGCGACGAACCGCAAGGCGTTCCACGAGTACTTCGTGCTCGAGACGATCGAGGCGGGGATCGTGCTGACCGGGACGGAGATCAAGTCGATCCGCGAGGGGAAGGCGACCTTGACCGAGGCGTATGCCCGGATCGAGCATGGAGAGCTGTGGTTGATCGGGATGCACATCTCGCCCTACACGCATGGGAACCGCAGCAATCACGATCCGGATCGGCCGCGGAAACTGCTGGTGCGTAAACGGGAGATCGAGAAGGTCCGTGAGCAGATCGAGCAGAAGGGGCTGACGCTGGTGCCGCTCCGGCTGCAGATGAAGCACGGCTTGGCGAAGATCGAATTGGGGATCGTCAAAGGCAAGAAGTTGCACGACAAGCGCGATGCGATCGCCGAACGGGACACCCAACGGGAACTTGCACGGGCTCTGCGCGGGCGGGAGTGAGATGGTCGAGCATGTGGTGTTGTTGAAGCCGAAAGCTGTCGTCACCGATGCGGCGATCGCGGATCTTTGGTCGGGGATCAACGGATTGGCCACGGTGATCCCGGGCATCACGGAGATTCAGGTCGGCGTGAACGGCAGCCCGGAGGGGTTGGATCGCGGCTTCACGCTGGGGTTCATCGTGCGGTTCGTGGATGAGGCGGCGCGCGATGCGTACCTCCCCCACCCTGCGCATCAGGCAGTGGTGCCGCTGGTGCTGGCGGTGGCCGACGAGGTGCTGGTGTTCGACCTGGCGCACTGAGCATCGGGCCGCACGGGACCGGAGATTCAGTCTCAGGCGCGGTCCCCCTTGCGATTCAGCCACCAGTGGACGATGACGCCTCCGAGCGCGGCAGCGACGATCATCGAGAGCGGGACGGCGGCGGCGGTCGGCGGCGGATCGGTGCGCACGGCGCGCGTGCCACCGGAGGCGATGACGCGACCGAGGGCGATCACGATGTGCAGCGGGAAATAGAGCGCAGGGACGAGGAACGCCCAGCGGAGGCCATCGGCGCCGGCGATCCAGGTCACCACAGCCCCGGCGAGGAGGAAGAGCGGGATGGTCTCGCGGTACTCACCGGGGCGGATGGCGCCGGCATAGAGCAAGGCGAAGGCAAGGGAAACGGCGAGGATGAGCCATCGCTTGGGCTGACTCCAGAGGGCGCCGAGCATCCAGGCGGCGGAGGCGATCCAAAGGATGCCGCCAATGCCGTTCAGCGGCCGGGCCAGCGGTGCGCCGGCAAGGATGGAGATCGCGACGATGACGCCTGCGATCAGCAGGAGCAACTGGGGAGATCCCGGCAGACGGGACGAGGACGCGGCAGTTGCGGACACGGGGAGGCCTTTCCGGTCGACGATGGTTCGCGATGAACGGTAGGGGGTGGGGCGTGGGGGCGTCAACCGGAAGTGAGCGTGGCCGCGCTGGTATACTCGTCTGAGAGCGCGCACATGCCCTCGTAGCTCAATGGATAGAGCGCTTGGCTTCGAACCAAGAGGTTGGGGGTTCGATCCCCTCCGAGGGTACCCAACGTTTCACCTACACCACCAATCAGCGCAGGTTTGGATGCCTCCCCCATTGAACGTGCGGGGTCAGCGCTGTGCGCTCGCCATGCTCCGCTCATGGATCTCGCAGCTAGGACTCGGCATTCGCCATTCTGACGAGCGCTAGTTCCGGTCGCCGTAACGCCAAACGTCGACCTGCTTGTTTCCGGGGTCAGTGATCCAAAGGCCAGACCCATCGGGAAGGACATGCACATCCCTGGGGTTGTTGAGGCTCGCTTGCACCGTGCCAAAGCTTCCGATGGTGGTCTTCGGCTTCCAGTTTGTGCTTGAGGCATCTAAGCGAGACCAGACCGAGACCCGGTTGTTCGCCACATCGGCCACGTAGATCTCGAGACCGTCCGCGGTGACAGAAAGCCCACCGGGCGCATCGAATTGCGTCGCACCGCTACCCCACGTGCCGAAGACGGTTTGCGCCGACCATTCCTGACTGGTCGCATCCGGGCGGTGCCACACGGCGATGCGATCATTTTCGGAATCAGCCACCCACACGGTGCATGTGTCAGCGGAGGCCCAAACCGCTGCGGGTTGGTTGAAGTTGCTCAGCCCGCCTCCCGACGAACCGAAAGTGGTCTGGCGCAGCCAATCGGTGCTGTTGCTGTCAAACCGGGTCCAGACGGAAATGCGGTGATTAACAATCTCCGCCACCCACGCAGTCAGCCCATCGCTCGAAACAACAACATCGTACGGATTGCCGAGGTCTGTGTCCGCGCCAAAGGTGGCGAGAGGGGACCACGAGGTATCGGTGTTGCT
>JAPOLF010000144.1 GCA_029977305.1 bacterium
GAGGTCGTAGTCGGTTCGTTGCTTCAGGCGGGCCGCTTCAAGAATGCGATCCGAGGCATGGAATTCCTTCAGCCGCTCCTCGAGTTCGGTGCGGATGTCATCGATGGCAAACTTCAGCTTCTCATCAGTGGTCACGAAGTGGCGCGCCGGGAAGATGGCGACCTCCATCCGCTCGACCAACACCTCCCCCGTTAACGGGTCGACTTCGACGATCCGCTCCACCTCGTCGCCGAAGAACTCGACGCGGATCGCAACCTCCTCGTACGAGGGGAAAATCTCGAGCGTGTCCCCGCGCGCCCGGAACGATCCACGGGTCAAGGTCATGTCATTGCGGTTGTATTGGATGTCGATCAGGTGCCGAACGACCTTGTCTCGGCGGGCATTCCCCCCGCGCCGAAGCGAAACCGAGGTGTTGCCGTACTCCTCGGGCGAACCGAGACCGTAGATGCACGACACCGAGGCGACGATCACCACATCGCGCCGCGTCAGCAACGCGCGGGTGGCGGCGTGCCGCAGCTTGTCGATCTCCTCATTGATGTCAGCGTCTTTCTCGATAAAGGTGTCAGTGCGCGGCACGTACGCCTCGGGTTGGTAGTAGTCGTAGTACGAGACGAAGTACTCCACCGCGTTTTGCGGGAAGAACTCCTTGAACTCCGAATAGAGTTGTGCCGCGAGCGTCTTGTTGTGGGCAAGGATCAGCGTCGGGCGGTTCACGCGCTCGATGACGTTGGCCATCGTGAAGGTCTTGCCGGAACCGGTCACGCCGAGCAGCGTCTGTGCCTTCAGGCCGTTGTTCAGGCCTTCGACAAGTCCGTCGATCGCTTTCGGCTGGTCGCCGGTGGGACGCATGTCGGCAATGATCTTGAAATCAGGCATGACCGGGATCCCCGCCGCTGAACGGACAATCCCGCAAGTATACGCTGTGTGGACCCTACTAAACCCGTTTCCGGGCTATGCCAGTCGGTAGAACTCCGCATCTGGACCGCCGGCACCGATGACCTCGTCGATGTGGCGCACTGCCCAGCGTTGCCCAGACCAAAGCAATCGTGCCGTGGCCTCCTCCCGCTCGCACCAGGCGTAGTCGGCGAAGTCTTCGCCAAGCACGATGTTGGCCCGGGGCGGGAGCATGAAGGCGAACACCGGGGCGAGGACGATGGCGTCCCGCGTGTGGTCATAGACCTGATTCACGAAGTCCGCGGAGTAGGCGTCGGTCGGTTCACACCCCGTTGCGGTAATCACCGATCGGCGGGCCGCGGCGATCGCCGTCTCGCCGGGGTCCACCGAACCATGCACGCTTTGCCAGGTATTGCCGAGCGGCGCATCGGGACGCCGCAGCAGGAGCAGAAACTGCGCCCGTGCATGGACCCGGCGGAACACATAAGCGTCAACGATGTCGGAGACCACTGAAGGCATGGTGCCGCTCCCAAACCAGGTCCAAGTGGTGACGCCGTCCACCGGCCGCCACCTCGCATGGCCGCGAATCTACCACAGGGGACGGATCGCTCAGCGCCCACGCCGCCATTGGTCAAACCGCTCCTCGAGCGATTGTCGGGGCGGGAGACCCGTTCCGCTGGATTGCGGCATCCACAGCGAGGCAAGACACAGGAAGGACGCCACTCCCATCACCCAGGCGAACGGCGGGGCCTCGATGCTGAACAATGCGCCGACCACCCCGAACATGAAGGCCATCCCGATTCGCCCGAGTGGGCTGATGGTTGTGGGTCGCTTCGGGGCTGAGGGTTTCGTCGGGAACTTCAGCAACGTCGGGCGAGCCGGCGCCTCGTCGCCGAAGGAGGTTCGCTCGAGGATTTCGCGGACCTCGTCCTCCACCCGCGAGCGCGGTTGGGATCCTGACGATCCGTCGTCATCGGGGTTGGTGTCCAGAGTCGGCACGAGACCTCCGCATCGCGGGATGACGTTGCCCGCATGGTCTAGATGGTACAGTGACAAACGGTGCGGCGAAAGCCAGACGCGCTTCAATGCGAGGGTGAGGGATCACGATGGGGTCGGTTCAGGTGCGGGTGAATGTGGTCGCCAGTGACCGCACCGCGAGTTTCCTGATGCCGGTGCACGCCCTCAAGATGTGCGCCGCCGCATGCGTGTCGAATCCCGAAACCCTTGATGCCTTCTTCACCGCTTTGGGCCAGTACGATCCAGCCTTGGCCGACGACCTGTCATCCGCCCTGCGCGATCCTGGGGATGCTCCGTGGGAATCCCGGGCGTTCCCGGTGGAATCCGCGGAGGATCGGGTCGCGAGTCAACATGCGGCACCAGGCGGCCTGGTGATCGTCAACCTCACCGGCAAGCGGATCATCCAAGTGCAGAACGCGGTGGCCGAAATCGAGCGGGAGGGGCGCGGACGACTGCGCCGCAACGGTCGACCCGTTCAGGTGTACTACCGCTATCTCCTGCCGGAGGCGTGGAGTCTGGTTCCCTAGACGTCGGTGCCGGCGTCCCCGGTTGAGGCGCCATTGCCCGACGATTTGGGTTGCCGCTTGCGCGCGAATCCCCCGAGGAACATCCGGCTCATGTGGTCGGAAAATGATTCCGATCCGACTCCCGGTGCTTGCTCCGGCATCATTTCGGATGCACGCGGCTTCTGCACCTCCCAGGCGATACGCGCATCTTGTGCGTCGCTGAAATAGGAGGTGAGCCACGCGTTGACGGCAGCGCTTTCCTCGCCGGACGCCGCAAGGTGGTCCCTCACCTGTTGAAGGTTCGCGATGGTCGTGTCCAGCCAGCGGTTCACCGCGTCACGGTTGGTCAACAGGATGTCGCGATGCATGGCGGGGCTGCCCATCGCCAATCGGCTGGTGTCGCGAAATCCACCGGCGGCAAGGCCCTTCATGTCACGCCACGAGGGATCGCGCGCCACGCTGTTGACCAACGTCGCAGAGAGGACGAAGGGGAGGTGACTGATGCCTGCCACGTAGGCGTCGTGCTCCATCGGATCGACGAAGTAGGGCTCGGCCCCCAGCGCCGCCACCATGCCGAGCACCGTTTTCACGGCCTCCTCGCCAGCACTTACCGATGGGGTGATGCACCAGGTGGCGCCGACAAACAGATCCGCATCCGCTGCTTCGATGCTGGCGGTGCTGCCGGCCATCGGGTGGCCCCCGATGAAATGCACGTGGGCGGGGAGGAACTCCTGGGCCCAACGCATTACTTGGGACTTCGTGGAGCCGACATCGGTCACCACCGCCCCGGGTTTGAGATGCGGAGCGAGATCCTTGAACGTCTCCGGCATTGCCATCACCGGTGTGCACACCACGACCAGGTCAGCGTCCGCCACCGCCTTGGGGAGTTCCCACGCGGTTCGATCCACCGCGCCCATCTTCTGCGCCGCACTCTGCTTGTCGAGGTTGGAGGAGAACCCGACGATGTCCAGCGCCGGCTTGCCGTTGATGGGATGCTGCGCAGCCCAGCGGCGCAGGCCGAGCCCGATGGATCCGCCGATCAACCCCAACCCGATGATCGCGACACGTTGCATGGGTGCTCCTCCTCAGGATGTGAGTCATCGGCCAGGGGGGCCGACGTTGAACCACTCGGGGTGCTGCTTACGGACGGTACGACTCGGTGTCGATCTCGCGGACCCAGCCTTGCTCGCCGTCTTCCGTCTCGAACTTCATCCAGCGATCGCCGTCCTCAGCATTGTCCGTGGGAGCGTCCTCGTCGAGGTACATGAGCGGCGTTTCCGGAGAGAGTGCCCGGAGAATCTCATCTCCAGTTGATGGTCCGCCGCGGAAGTTCACGCTGGAATCCGCGCGGATCTGGAAATCCGGGGTGAAGGCTCCCGTGTCCGCAGTGGCGGTTGGGGCAACTGCCGGTGCGACCGTTGCAGGTGCCTCCGTCGTCGCTCCACTGGGAAGTTCAGCCACCACCGTTGGCACGGGCGTGACCGTTGGCGGCACCACCACGTTTGGATTCTCGGTGACCGGGATGAAATCGGACAGCGGCTGCACCAGCGCCGCATAGATCGCGGCGGACGCTCCGACGCAGATCAGGATCGTCAGTGCCATGGTCAAGCCGACGGCAAGCCCCGCGCGCCGCGATTTCTGGCGCAGCCGGTTGCTCAATCCCGGGTCGGTCATTGCCAATGCGGTCCTTGGTCGGGGGCATACGGACGGCGCGGAATCACCGGGAAAATCCGCATCATGCCGCGGATTTCTTCATTGATCACCGCATGGCTGACGAAAGGATGCCGAGTTCGGCCCGGTACTTCGCCACGGTGCGTCGCGCCACCCGAATGCCCCGGTCCTCGAGCATGTCGACGATCACGCGATCGGTGTAATGCTCGCCATTGGCCGATTCATCCGCCATCAGTTCCTTGATCACGTCTTTCACGCTGAGCGACGGCGTGAAGAAATCGGAGAAGGGGATGACCCGCTGATTCGGCAGCATCGCGTACTTGTTGGCGGTGGCGCGGCTCACGGTGGATTCGTGCACTCCCACCTGTTGGGCGACCACCGCCCGCGTCAATGGCCGCAGGGATCGCACACCCTCGTGCAGGAACGCATCCTGCATCTCGGCAATGCAGCGGCTGATCTTCAGCAAGGTGGAGCGTCGCTGGTTGATCGTGCCGATGAACATCCGCGCCCGCGAACTGTAATTCCGGATGTGTTCGAGCGAGGCGGCGTTCACCGCTTCGCCGCGCACCTCATCTTTACGGAGGTGTTGGCTCTTGGCGAGTTCCTCATAAAGCGGGTTCACATGCAACCGTTGGCCGAACCGGTCCACCACGTCGACAGTCAATGCACCTTCATCGTCGATGAGGAACACGACGTCCGGGCTGGTGAAGGCGGTGCCGCTCGGCGTCTGCCACGTCCGGGCGTCAGCCAATTGAAGCGGCGAAGGGCTGAGCCGCGTGCGGATGAACTCGCGCGCCTCCTCGATGTCAGATACGTCCACGCCAAGCGCACGGGCGATGCTCCCATGGCGATGCATCGCGAGATCGTCGAGGTGGTTGGTGATCACGGGTGCCGTCGCAACCGGGATCGCGACGCCAGCAGCCTCCAGCGCCTGCACCTGAAGGTGGAGTGACTCCGCAACCGATCGCGCACCAACGCCTGGCGGCGAGACCTCTTGAATCGCCCGGATCACGGCATCGATCGTCTCTGGTCGCTCGTCGACGCGTCGCGGCAGAGCTTCAAGGTCGACATCGAGAATCCCGCGGCTGTCGATGCTTGCCACCAGATACTCAGCGAGATACAGGAGGGAATGGTCGATGCTCGTCCCCACATCCCGCAGGATCAGCTGGAGCACATCCTCGCGGGTGGCCACGAGCATCAGCGGATCGAATTCATCG
>JAPOLF010000145.1 GCA_029977305.1 bacterium
CGGCGGGATCTGATCCCGGATCGCCAACACGCACGCCAGCGACGAGACCGCCCCCGCCCCGCCCAGCAAATGCCCCACCATCGACTTGTTCGCCGAGAGCGCCAACTTGTGGGCGTGATCGCCGAAGGCCAACTTCACCGCCTTCGTCTCCGCCACGTCCCCGATCGGCGTCGAGGTCGCATGCGCCGCCACGTAGTCGATGTCCTCCGGCCGCAGCCCTGCCCGCGCGATCGCCTGCGTGATCGCCCGCGCCGCTCCAGCACCCTCCGGATCCGGGGCCGTGATGTGGAACGCATCAGAGGTATATGAGCCGCCGTGCACCTCGCAGATCACCCGCGCCCCGCGCCGGACCGCGTGCTCCTCCGTCTCCAGCACCATCGCCGCCGCGCCCTCGCCGAAGACGAAGCCATCGCGGTCCTTGTCGAACGGCCGCGACGCCTTCGTCGGCTCGTCGTTCCGGGTGGAGAGGGCCCGCATGTTTTCCAAGCCGCTGATCGAGACCGGGCTCAGCCCCGCCTCCGTGCCCCCGGTCACCATCACGTCGGCGTCGCCTCGCTGCAGCACGTGCACCGCATCCACGAACGCCTGCACCCCCGCCGCGCACGCCGCCACCGAGGTGATCGTCGGCCCGGTCATCCCGAGGCTGATCGACACCTGCGAGCTCGCCATGTTCGGCGCGAACATCGGGATCAGGAACGGGCTCACCCGCCCCGGCCCCTGCCGCTCCATCGCGAGGATGTTCGTCTCGATCGTCATGATCCCGCCGCCGCCGGTGTTCATCATCACCCCGACGCGCTCCCGGTTCGCCTCCGTGATCGCGAGCCCGGCATCCTCGATGGCCTGCCGCGCCGCCGCCACCCCGAACTGCGCGAAGCGATCCATCCGCTTCGCCGCCTTCGCGTCCATGAAGTCGCCCGGCACGAAATCCGGCACCTCACCCGCGATGTGCACCCCGAGGTTGCTCGTGTCGAAATGCTGGATCGTGCGAATCCCCGACCGTCCGGAGGTCATCCCCTCCCAGAACGCATCGACCCCGATCCCCAGAGGCGTCACCGCTCCCAGCCCCGTGACGACGATCCGCTTCCCCACCATCACCCTCGCAGTCCGGCGCCTCGCCCGCTCCCGCGGCCCGATCGCCCGCTCACACGCGCAGCGCGCCTACTCGGCGGCAACCTTCTCCTCCGCCGGGAACCCGAAGTCGGTCATCCCCAGCGTCGGCACCTCGCGATCGATCCGCTTCACCAACCCCGCCAACACCTGCCCCGGCCCGATGTCGATGATCGCCTTCGCCCCCTCCGCCACCATCGTCTGCACCGAGGCAGTCCAGTTCACCGGCAGTTCCATGTGGTGCGTCAGTTCCGCGCGCACCTCGTCCGCCGAGGTGAGCAGCGCCCCGCTCGCATTCGCCACCACCGGGTATCGCGGATCCTTGATCTCCGCCTTTGCGATCATCTCCTGCAACTTCGCCGAGGCATCCGCCATCAGCGGGCTGTGCGACGCAATCGAGATCCCGAGCCGCGTCACCCGCTTCGCCCCTGCCGCCTTGCAGGCCTCCATTGCCACTTCGAGCGCCGCGACCTCACCGGAGATCACCGACTGCCCCGGGCAGTTGTCATTCGCCAGCACGATCACCCCGACGCTCGACGCCTCGGCACAGATCTGCGCCAATTGGTCGCGCTCCAGTCCGAGCACCGCGGCCATCCCGCCCGGGCTCGACGCGCCTGCTTCCTTCATCAGTCGTCCGCGTTCCTGCACGATCCGCAGCGCGGTCGGGAACTCCAGCACCTCCGCCGCCACCAGCGCCGAGAACTCGCCGAGCGAGTGCCCCGCCACCACCCGCGGCTGGAACGGATGCCCGTGCTGCACCAGCGCCGCCCGGAAGGCCATCATCGCCGCCATGCTCGCCGTGAAGATCGCCGGCTGCGAGATGCTCGTCTCATCCAACTGCGCCGCCGGCCCCGCCCACGCGATCTCCGAGATCTCGAACCCGAGGACGTCATTCGCCTCGGCCCAGACCCGCTTCGCGATGTCCGACTCCCGCGCGAGGCTCAGCCCCATCCCGAGAAACTGGCTTCCCTGCCCGGGAAACACCACCGCATAGCCGTGATGGAGATGAGCGAAACCGGCGGGCGTCTCGGACATGGGGACTCCTCTGCGGGCGGAATCGCCCCGATCTGGCGGGGCGGTGTTGCGACACCCGATACTATCACGCACACCCGTCGCTTCCGCCCCCGTTCACCCCAACCATCCGCGCAGGAGCCCGGCCGCCGATGCCCACCGCATCCACTCCCTCCATCACCCTCCGCGGCGATTCCGTCGCCCTCGGTCCCCTGCACCCCGGTCTCCTCCCCCTGATAGCCCGCTGGGAGAACGACCCCCTCACCGTCGAACTCGGCGGCGCCTCCTTCACCCCGCGCCCCCGCGAGTGCGTCGACGCCGACTGGCAGCCGCTCATCGCCGGCGAGCGCCCCGGGTGGCATGGCTTCGCGATCTACCTCCTGCCCGACTTCCGCCCCATCGGCCACGCCAACATCCGCGACGTCGGCACTGAACACCGCACCGCGGAGTTCGGCATCACCATCGGCGACGCCGCCATGCGCGGCAGAGGCCACGGCACCGAGGCCACCCGGCTCCTGTTGCGGCACGCCTTCACGACCCTCGGCGTCCACAACATCTGGCTCGACACCATCTCCGCCAATCCCGCCGCGATCGCCGCCTACCGCCGCGCCGGCTTCCGCGAGATCGCGCGCGTCCGGTCCGCCCGCCGGTTCGCCGGCGACCCCGTCGACATGGTCCTCATGGAATGCCTCGCCCCGGAGTGGCTCGCCGAAAACCCGTGACCGCGTCCGCGTATGAACCCTCGATGAGCAGGCGAGGGGAGGGCACCACCTCGACAGCACCCCCCGAGACGCGCGGCAGACTCTCGGGTACAATCCTGACCCGGGTCGGGGAGCACTGCGCCCCCGTCCGTTCGTGTGACCGATCGTGACTCAGGGAGCACTGGTACCGGCATGGCAGAGAACTCCCAGCCACTCTGGCTGACGTTCATTGTCGCGTTCATCTTCATGAACGTGCTCCTCATCGGCATGGCCTACATGACCTACTTCGAGCGCAAGGTGCTCGCGGCCATGCAGGACCGCATCGGCCCGAACCGCACCGGCCCGAAGGGCCTCCTCCAGCCCATCGCCGACGGCATCAAACTCCTCGGCAAGGAAGACCTGATCCCCAAGGCCGCGGACAAGTGGGTCTTCTTCTTCGCCCCGCTGCTCGTCTTCGTCACCGCCATCGTCCGCGTCGCGGTGATCCCGTTCGGCGGCACCGTGACCATCTTTGGCCACCCGGTGAACCTCTTCTCCGCGGATCTCAACGTCGGCGCCCTCTTCCTCCTCGCCTTCGGCTCGATCGGCGTCTACGGCATCATCCTCGGCGCCTACTCCTCCGCGAACCGGTACTCGCTCCTCGGCGGTCTCCGCTCCGCGGCACAGGTGGTCTCCTATGAGATCGTCCTCGGGCTCTCGCTCGTCGGCGTCTTCATGCTCTCGCAGTCGCTCAGCCTGCTCGACATCATGCAGCAGCAGCAGGGCACGTTGCAGTTCGGCCCCGTCACCCTGCCGAACTGGTTCATCCTCTGGCAACCGCTCGCCTTCGTGATCTTCCTCATCGCGGCGGTCGCCGAGACCAACCGCGCTCCATTCGACCTCCCCGAAGCCGAGACCGAACTCGTCTCCGGCTTCCACACCGAGTACTCCGCCTTCCGCTTCTCCTTCTACTTCCTCGGCGAGTACATCAACATGATCATCGTCAGCCTCTTCGCCGCCACGCTCTTCCTCGGTGGCACCGATGGCCCCGGCTCCGACAAATACTGGGGACTCGGCATCATCTGGCTGCTGGTGAAGGTGATCGCCTTCCTCTTCTTCTACGTCTGGCTCCGCGGCACCCTGCCGCGCTTCCGCTATGACCAACTCATGGGTATCGCCTGGAAGGTGCTCCTTCCGCTCGCGCTGCTCAACATCGTGATCACCGCCTTCTTCCGGCTTGCTGCCAACGGGCAGCTCCTCTAGGTGGTCCGGAAGACGTTCGGAGGAAACGCGGCATGACCTGGTCGGCGATCATCTTCTACATGCTGGCGGGTGTGGGCGTCCTGTCCGCCCTTGCCATGGTGGCGGCCAAGAACCCCGTCCACTCGGCCATCTTCCTGATCATCACCTTCTTCAACGTTGCGGGCATCTTCGTCATGCTCGGTGCCGAGTTCCTCGCCGCCGTCCAAGTGATCGTCTACGCCGGCGCCATCTTGGTCCTCGTGCTCTTCGTGCTCATGCTCGTCGACCCCGATGACCTCCCCGAGTTCCACACCGCACGCCCGGTGCAGCGGAATGTCGGCGTCCTCATCGGTCTCGTCCTCCTCTTGGAGGTCACCCTCGCCATCATCACCCGGACCGTCATCGGCACCCCTGGCGCCGGCGTCGAGTTGGGTTACCCCGCCTATCCGGAATTCGTTGCCGCGCTCGGTGGCAACACCCAGGCCGTCGGCCACCTCCTTTACGGCCAGTACGTCTTCGTGGTCGAGGTCATCTCCCTCGTCCTCCTCGTCGGGGTGATCGGCGCGATCGTCCTCGCCCTGCCGGATCGTCTCGGGGAGCGCAGCAGCCAGCGCCGCGGCACCATCTCCCTCGGCCACGCCCGCGGCGTCGATCTCGCCCTCCCCGAAGGACCCAAGGGCGAGTCCCCGATCCCGGCCCCCAAACCCAATGCCAACCCCCGTGATCTCATCACCACGCGCAATGCCGACGAGTACACCTCGGTCGGGAGCTAGGGAGCAGCGATGTCCACCTACTTCACCCTCAGCACCAACCACTACCTGATCTTCAGCGCCATCCTGTTCATCATCGGGATGATGGGCGTCCTCGTCCGCCGCAACATCCTCATCATCTTCCTCTGTGTGGAGTTGATGATGACCGCGGTGAACATCTCGCTTGTCGCCTTCGGTCAACAGACCGGCACCCTCTACGGCCAGGGCTTCGCGATCTTCACGATCGCCGTCGCCGCCGCCGAGGCTGCGGTCGGCTTCGGCATCATCATGGCGCTCAGCCGCCGCGTGGTCGGTGTTGACGTCGACGAGTTCAACGTCCTCCGCGACTGACGCCCAACCTCGCCTCCCACAGACGGCCCGCCGGTGCTCCCAAGCATCGGCGGGCTTTTTACTGCGGTGACTCCATGCTCCCCTCTCCCCCGCAGGGGAGAGGGGTTGGGGGT
>JAPOLF010000146.1:0-275 GCA_029977305.1 bacterium
CGAGGGTTTCGGTGCGCTTGCCGGTCTTTTCGTCGACGAAGAGGATGTCCTGCGCGGCAGCGCGGCCGGAAGACGCGCCGAAGGCGGTGAGGGCTGCAGCGCCGGCACCAAACTGAAGCAATTGGCGGCGCGTGGCACGATGGAGGGTCACGGTGGCATGCCTCATTGCGGCAGGACGGCTGGGGAACGACGACGCGCCTGCCCCCGCATCGTCACGAGAAAAGATAGCACTGCGATGTCAACGCGACGACCTCCCTCAGTGTTCCGGATCGAGC
>JAPOLF010000146.1:285-5213 GCA_029977305.1 bacterium
GGGATGCTGCACCACACATTCGGCACACAACAGCCAAGGAGCAAGACGGATATGGCGGCAACCACGGCACGGGGAGCGGTACTGCGCGGGTTTCACCAGCCGCTGGAGATCGACGCGGCGGAGATCCCGGCTCCGGGGCCGGGGGCGGTGGTGGCGAGGATCACCTTGGCAGGGATCTGCGGCACCGATATCCACCTCAGCCACGGGAATCTGCCGATTCCGACGCCGCTGGTGCTTGGACACGAGGCGGTGGGCGTGGTGGCGGCGCTCGGCGAGGGGGTGACGACCGACTTCTCGGGGAACCCGCTCGCGGTGGGCGATGCGATCACGTGGACCTCGAGCATCCCGTGCGGACGGTGTCATTGGTGTGTGGTGGAGGGGGAGCGGACGCTTTGCGAGACGCGACGCATCTACGGCATCAACCAGCGATGGGATGTGGCGCCGCACCTCTCGGGCGGGTTCGCGGAGGCGATCTACTTGCAGCCGGGATCGGCGATCTTCAAGTTGCCGGCCGGGGTGACGCCGGAGATGGTGATCTCGCTCGGGTGCGCGGGGCCGACGGCCTACCACGGGGTGGTGGATCTCACGGGCGTGAAGCCGGGTGAGACGGTGCTGGTGCAGGGTGCGGGGCCGGTGGGGATCGCGGCGGCGATGTTCGCGCATCTGAGCGGCGCGGCGCAGGTGCTGATCGTCGGAGGACCGCAAGAGCGGCTCGATCTGGCGCGGCGGATGCACGTGGGCACGGATTGGCTCGACATCTTCTCGGTGACGGACCCGGCCGAGCGGCTGAAGTGGGTGATGGAGCGCACGCCGCACGGGCGCGGAGCGGACGTGGTGCTGGAGTGCACGGGTGTGCCAACGGCGGTGCAAGAAGGAATGGATGCCGCGCGGCGGAATGGCAAGATGTTGGTGCTCGGGCAGTACACGGATCGCGGCACGACGCCGATCAATCCGCATGTGATCACGAAGAAGCAGTTGACGATGATTGGGTCGTGGGCGTTCAGCGAGCGGCATTACCTTGGGTACATGGCGAATCTCCCGGCGATGCAGGAGCGCTTCGGGCTCGACCCGATGATCACGCGGTATCGGTTGGAGGACGTGAACGCCGCGATGGCGGACATGGCAACGGGCAAGGTGATGAAGCCCGTGCTGGTGATGTGAGCTGTCGCTGAATCGTGACGACCAGAAAGGCTAGTGGCATGCCGACCATGGATTTGAACAGCGATCTGGGCGAGGCGTTCGGATCGCACCAGATCGGATTCGACGACGACCTATTCGAACTGATCACGAGTGCGAACGTCGCATGCGGGTGGCATGGCGGCGATCCGCGGGTGATGGAGAAGACGATCGCGCGGGCGATCGAGACCGGGGTGGCGATCGGGGCGCACCCGGGGTACATGGACTTGGTCGGGTTCGGGAGACGGGAGATCAAACTCACCCCGGACGAGGCGCGGACCGACACGCTCTACCAAGTGGCGGCACTCGACGGGTTTTGCCGGGCGGCCGGGATCCAGATGCAGCACGTGAAGGCGCATGGGGCGTTCTACAACGCGACGGTGAAGGATCGCGCGTTGGCCGATGCGGTGGCTGCCGGGGTGAAGTCGTTCGATCCGGGACTGGTGATGCTGGCGCAGCCGGGAACGCATCTGTTCCGTGCGAGTGAGGATGCGGGATTGCCGGTGGCGCGCGAAGGGTTCATCGACCGCGGGTACAACGCCGACGGAACACTGGTGGCGCGCGGGATGCCCGGTGCGTTGGTGACCGATCCTAGTGAGGCGAGCGAGCGGGCGCTGCGGATCGTGTTGGAGCAGCGGTTGCGGGCGATCGACGGGACGGACATCGCGCTCGACGTGCAGTCGTTGTGCGTGCACAGCGACACGCCGGGTGCGGTGGAGATGCTGGCGCGGGTTCGGCAGGATCTCGAGCGGGCGGGGGTGACGATCCGGACCTTCGGGCGACCGTGACCGCGGTGGTGATTCGGCCGCTCGCCGAATCGGCGGTGCTGGTTGAATTGGGCGCAGGGTTGTCCGCAGCGCTGAATGCGCGGGCGCTCGCGTTGGCCGCGGCCATCAGGGATGCGCTGCTTCCCGGCGTGATCGACGTGGTTCCCGCATACACGACGGTGATGGTGATTTTCGATCCGGAGATGACCGACGGTGACGCGGTTTCCGCGCGGGTGCGGGACATGCTGGCGTCGTTGGTCGATGACGAGCGCGCGCCGGTGCGCACGCGAGAGATTCCCGTGGTCTACGACGGCCCGGATCTGGATGAGGTGGCGGCGCGGGCGGGGTTGTCGCGAGACGAGGTGGCGCGGCGTCATGCGGCAGGCACCTATCGGGTGGCGGTGCTCGGGTTCTCACCGGGGTTCGGGTATCTGCTGGGATTGCCGCCGGAACTGGCAACCCCACGACGGACGACACCGCGGACCCGGGTGCCACGGGGGACGGTCGCGATCGGCGGGGCGCAGACAGGGGTGTATGCGCAGGACACGCCGGGTGGCTGGAACATGATCGGGCGCACCTCGGTGCGGATGTTCGACTTGGGGCGCGAGGAAGCAAGTTTCCTTCAGCCGGGGGATGCGGTGCGGTTCGTCGCGGTGGATGCGTTGCCGGCGGAGCCTGTTGGTGTGCCTCCCCTCCCCTTCCTGATTGCAGACCGCGCGCACATCGAGGTGGTGGAGGCCGGAGGGATGACCACCGTGCAGGATCTCGGGCGACCGGGATTGATGGCGATCGGGGTGACGCCGGGCGGAGCACTCGATAGGCGGGCGGCGGTGCTGGCGAACCGGCTGGTGGGGAACGCGCCGTCGGATGCCGTGCTCGAATGCACGGCGGTGGGACCGGTGGTGCGATTCTCGGTGGAGACGGTGATCGCGGTGACCGGGGCCGATTTGGCGCCGGAGGTCGATAGGCAGTCGATTCCGCTGTGGGAGCCGGTGCATGTTCCGGCCGGGGCGACCTTGCGTTTCACGCAGGCTGGGCGGGTTGGGCATGGATGGCGGTGCATGATCGCGGTGGCGGGAGGGGTCGGAACGGAGCCGGTGCTCGGGAGCCGGAGCACGGACACGCTGGGGAAGATCGGCGGGGCTGACGGAGCGCCGCTGCGAGCGGGTGATGTGCTCCCGATCGCAGAGATGATTGGCGATCTCTCACGGCGCATGACGCGGCGACTGACGGCGGGTGTGCCTCGCGATGATGGTCGGCGGCCGCTGCGGGTGGTGTTGGGGCCGCAGGCAGAGTGGTTTCGCGAGGAGGGGATCTCGGCATTGCTGGAGACCCCCTACTCCGTTTCGACACGATCGGACAGGATGGGGTTGCGGCTGTCCGGAATGGCGATCGAGCGGGCCCGGCGGGACGACTTGCTGTCGGAGGGAATCGCGGCGGGGGCGATCCAGGTGCCGCCGGACGGACAACCGATCGTGCTGTTGCCACCTCGGCAGACCGTGGGTGGGTATCCGAAGGTGGCGACTGTCATCGGGGCGGATCTGGACCGTCTGGGGCAACTGGCTCCGGGAGATGTGGTGCGGTTCACGGTGGTGTCGGCAGAGGAGGCGTTGCACCTGACGCGAGCCCATCGGGCGGGGTATGACGCATCAGCCGTGACCGAGTGTGCGGTGCACGCCGTTGCAGGAAAGCACTTGCGCGGGACCGGCGATGGATGGAGTGCGGCGACCGTTGTCGGGATGCTCGACGTGGCGGAAGCGGCGGGATTGGAGGAGGTGGTGGTGCGGTCACCGGGGCACGGACTGCGCTTGTCGCGCGGGTGACGTCCGGACGCGGAGCGTGGTGCGGCGGGGCGAGGCACGGGACGTGCGTGGTACACTCATCGTCACGCCGATTCATGCGGCGCCATAGCCAAGCGGTAAGGCACGGGTCTGCAAAACCCTGATCGGCGGTTCGAATCCGCCTGGCGCCTCCACGAACGACAGGTAACGCGGCGTCCCGGAGGGGACGCCTTTTTCGTCCCCTCCGGCGCCTGGGTGATGGAGGCATGCATGCACGATCAGGACGAACCGACGCCCACCGAGACGCTGGGCACGCATCGCGGATTCGATGGCAAACACCTGCATTTGCGTGTGGATGAGGTGCGGCTGCCGAGCGGACGGATCAGCGTGCGCGAGGTGGTGGAGCATCCGGGGGCGGTGGCGATCGTCGCGGTGACGGAAGGGGATGAGGTGGGGTTGATTCGGCAGTTCCACCATGCGATCGGACGAAGTCTGCTCGGGATCCCGGCGGGAACGTGTGAACCGGGAGAACCGGACGAGGTCACGGCGCGGCGGGAGCTGCTCGAGGAGACGTGGTATGAGGCGGGGAGCGTGCGGGAGCTCGCGCGGTACGCCGTGTCTCCGGGATACACCAGCGAGTGGATGACGATTATGCTGGCGGAGGGGTGTCGGCGGGTGGGCGATGTGGCGGACGTCGATGAATCGATCCGGGTGGAGTTGCTGCCGTTTTCGGAGATCGCGCGATTGGTGACACCGGGGCCGGAGCAGATCAAGGATGCCAAGTCGCTGATCGGGTTGGCGCTGCTGTTGCGGGAGCGCGACGAGGGCTGACCCCTACCCCAGGCCGAGAAAGCGGAGTGCGGCGAACACCAGCATGCCGGCCAGGAGTCCGAGCCAGAGTTTGCGCACGGTGATGATCACGGCGGCGCAGGCGACGGCGGCGATGATGCGGGCGATCGGGGCGGTGCCGGAGACGAGGCCGGGGAGCGTCAGGGCGGCGAAGGCCGAGACCGGGACATAGCGGAGGAAGCGCTCGAGCACCGGCGGCAGGGTGCGATCGGCGATCGCGAAGCCGACGTAGCGCGGCAGGTAGGTGACGAGAGCGCAGGCGAAGATGAGCGCCATTGCGCCGGGGATGCCGGTGTTCATTGCGGGCGATCGATCACGAGAGCGCCGATGGCGGCGCCGGCGAGGATCGAGATGA
>JAPOLF010000147.1 GCA_029977305.1 bacterium
TCCGGCCTCCGGGACCCTGTCGACCCTCGAAGTTGCGATTCGACGTCGACGCACAGCGCTGGCCGGGGGAGAGTTTGTCGGGATTCATGCCGAGGCACATGCTGCACCCGGCGGCGCGCCATTCAAACCCTGCTTCCAGAAAGACCTTGTCAAGTCCTTCCTGTTCCGCCTGCGCGCGAACTCGCATTGATCCGGGGACCACCATGGCCCGGACCCCCTCGCCCACCTTGCGGCCCTCGACCACCGATGCGGCCAGGCGGAGATCCTCGATCCGGCTGTTGGTGCAGGAGCCGATGAAAACCGTATCGGTGCGGATGTCCCGCATCGGGGTGCCAGGTGTCAGGTCCATGTACTTGAGCGCCCGTGCAGCGGCCTCGCGTCCGGAAGGATCGTTGAACGAGTCCGGGTCAGGCACCACGTCGTCGATCGGAATGACTTGCCCCGGGTTCGTCCCCCATGACACATGCGGGTAAATCGCGGTCCCGTCGAGCATGATTTCCTTGTCGAAGGCTGCGCCGGCATCGGTGGGCAGGGTGCGCCACGCGTCGAGGGCTGCCTCCCACGCCGCTCCCTTGGGGGCGTGCTGCCGACCCTCGATGTAGGCGAACGTGGTGTCGTCCGGAGCGACCATGCCAGCCTTCGCACAGGCCTCGATCGACATGTTGCAGATGGTCATCCGGCCCTCCATGGAGAGGCCCCGAATGGTGGAACCGCGGTACTCGACGATGTGGCCGATGCCGCCGCCCGTGCCGATCTTGCCGATGATGGCGAGAATCACATCCTTGGCGGTCGCTCCCTCGGGGAGATCTCCGTCGACGGTGATCGCCATCGTCTTCGGCTTCACCTGCGGCAGGCACTGGGTGGCAAGGACATGTTCGACCTCGCTGGTGCCGATGCCGAAGGCCAGCGCCCCGAAAGCTCCATGTGTGCTGGTGTGGCTGTCTCCGCAGACGATGGTCATGCCCGGTTGGGTCAACCCCAACTCGGGGCCGATGACGTGGACGATGCCCTGACCAGGATCAGCCATCGGATAGAGCTTGACGCCGAACTCCTTGCAGTTCTTGCTGAGCATCGTGACCTGCGTGGCGGAGATCGGGTCGGCGATCGGGAGATCGATGCCGATGGTCGGCACATTGTGGTCGGCCGTTGCAACGGTCAGATCGGGACGACGCACCGGACGTCCCGCCATCCTCAGGCCATCGAATGCTTGCGGCGAGGTGACCTCGTGGACAAGGTGGAGGTCGATGAAGAGCAGGTCCGGTTCGCCCGTGGCCGAACGCACGACATGCTGATCCCAGAGCTTCTCACTGAGGGTTCTCGGCTGAGTCACCACGATGGACCTACTCCCTGTGTGTTCCCGGATGCGCCGCTAGGACCAGCGAGAGACGGACGAGACCGGGCCGGGGATCTCCCCGGTGGTTTGGCCGTTGACCACCTTGCTGAGGGCGGCGAGGTAGGCGCGGGCACTCGCCTCGACGACATCGGTGGCGAGACCAGTGCCGGTATAGAGATTCCCACCGGAGCGAACCCGCAGGCGGACGAGACCCTGGGCATCCTCGCCCGGGGTGACCGCCTCGACGTGGTACTCCTCGAGTTCGCAGGGGATGCCGATCGCGCTGTCGATCGCCTCGAGCAGGGCATCGATGCCGCCGTTGCCGACGCCGTCCCCGGCCACTTCCTGATCGCCCTTGCGCACGACCACGCTGGCCGAAGCCTGGTCCCCGGTGCCAATGCTCGCGCTCCAGCGGACGAGATGAAATGTCGAGATCTCCGCCTCGAGTTGGTCTTCGACCAGCGCGATGAGATCCGCCGCAGTCACGGTCTTCTTGCGATCAGCAAGTTCCGTGAAGCGCTGGTACGCGACCGCAAACTGCTCGTCATCGAGCCGGATGCCAGTCTGCTCGAGGGCGTTGCGGAACCCGGCACGACCGGAGTGCTTACCGATGACGAGGCGGGTACCTTCCCAGCCCACATCGGTCGGCTTCATGATCTCGTAGGTGTCCGGGTTCTTCAGCATGCCGTCTTGGTGGATGCCGGCCTCGTGGGCGAAGGCATTGGCACCGATGATCGCCTTGTTCGGCGCGACGACCAAGCCGGTCAACTGGCTGACGAGTCGGCTGGTCGGCACGAGGCGATTCTTCACGATGCCGGTATGACACCCGCCGAATTGCTGACCGCGGGTGTCGAGCGCCATCACCACTTCCTCTAGGGAGGTGTTGCCGGCCCGCTCACCGATGGCATTCATCGTGACCTCGACCTGCCCCGCCCCGGCAGCGACCGCCGCGAGGGTGTTGGCCGTCGCGAGTCCGAGGTCATCGTGGCAGTGAACGGAGAAGACCACATTCTCACTGCCGACGACGTGCGCATTCAGATACTCGATGAGGGCGGCGTACTCCAGCGGTGTCGTGTACCCGACCGTGTCCGGCACATTGAGCGTGGTGGCGCCTGCAGCGACAGCCGCGGAGAACACCTGGACGAGGTAGTCCCAATCGGACCGCGTGGCGTCTTCCGCCGAGAACTCGACGTCGCTGGTGAAGCTCTTCGCTAATCCGACCATGTTGGTGACGATCTCGAGCACCTCGGGTCGGGTCTTCTTGAGCTTGTACTCAAGGTGGATGTCCGAGGTCGCGATGAACGTGTGGATGCGCGGCGACTCCGCCGGCTTCACCGCCATTGCGGCGCGCTCGATGTCGTTCTTGTTGGCCCGGGCGAGGCCGGCGACGGTGCACCCCTTGACGCGAGTCGCGATGGAACGCACCGCCTCGAAATCCCCGGGAGATGCCGCCGGGAATCCGGCTTCCATGACATCCACCCCGAGCTCCACGAGCGCATCGGCGACCACAAGCTTCTCATCAGCGGTGAGCGTCGCGCCCGGCGACTGCTCCCCATCGCGGAGGGTGGTGTCGAAGACGATGATCCTGCGCCCGTTGGTGCTGCTCGTGTCGCTCATGGGAATGCCTTTCTGGGCCCGCGGCGGCGAACCGTCGCCGCCGCGGGCTGGGAAGTTTAGACGTCTACTTCGCCGGAAGCCTTCGGCTTGCCCTGGGCGAGCCAGGTCATCATCTTGCGAAGCTCGGAGCCGACCTGCTCAACCTGGCTGTCGGCGCGCTCCTTGCGCATGGCAAGGAACTTCTTCCGGCCGCCTTCGTTGTTCTCCGCGATCCACTCCGAGGCGAACTCACCCTGCTGGATGCGCTGGAGCAGCTGGGCCATGGTCTCCTCGACGTGGGTGTCGATGATCTGCGGGCCGGCGTAGTAGTCGCCGTACTCCGCGGTGTCGGACACCGAGTAGCGCATGTAGCCGAGGCCGCCCTCGTAGATGAGGTCGACGATGAGCTTGAGTTCGTGGAGGCACTCGAAGTAGGCGATCTCCGGCTGGTACCCCGCCTTGACCAAAGTGTTGAACCCAGCCTCAATGAGGTGGCTGACGCCGCCACAGAGAACCGCCTGCTCACCAAAGAGGTCGGTCTCGGTCTCCTCCTTGAAGGTGGTGAGGAGCACGCCGGCGCGGAGGCACCCGAGGCCGCGCGCATAAGCGAGCGCGTTGGTGAGGGCATTGCCCGAGGCGTCCTGGTGGACGGCCACAAGCGCCGGGACACCGACTCCCTCCTGGTAGAGCTCGCGGAGACGGTGGCCGGGGCTCTTCGGGGCGACCATGGTCACATCCACATTTGCCGGCGGCGTGATCGCACCGAAGTGGATGTTGAAACCGTGGGCGAACATCAGGGTCTTGCCGGCCGAGAGGTTCGGCTCGATGTCCTGCTCGTAGACCCGCTTCTGCACGTGGTCGGGCACGAGGACCATGATCACGTCGGCAACACCGGCCGCCTTGTCCGGGGTGAGGACGGTCAGGCCCTCGGACTCCGCCTTGGCCCGGCTCTTGCTGCCCTCGGGCAGGCCGACCACGACCTTGATGCCGGAATCACGCAGGTTGAGGGCGTGGGCATGCCCCTGGCTGCCGTAGCCGATGATCGCCACCGTCTTGCCAAGCAACGGCTGCAGGGTGGCGTCGCTCTCGTAGAAGACCGTTGCCGGCATGGATCTGCTCCTCGTCGTTCACTGTGGGAGTCACCACGCGACTCCCCTCCTCGCCCCGAGCACGTTGCCCGGGACCCAACCGAACGAACAGCGCCGCCCAACTGGTGGCGGCGCTGCCTCGTCTAGTTTGCCAAAACTGCTGTCCCGTTGGGTACAGCCACTTCGTCCCGCTCTCCGCGGGGGGAATCCTTCAGCGCGGTCTGAGAGGCCCCCCGGGCCATGGCGACCGCGCCAGTGCGCACCAACTCCCGGATACCGAAGGATTTCAACATGGTGAGGAACCCGCCGACGCGGTCCTCGGAGCCGACCATCTCGAGCAACAGGGTGTTCGGACTGACATCCACCACCCGTGCCTCAAAGATCTGGGCAATCTGCAGGATCTCGGACCGATGCTGCGGCTTCGCGGCGACTTTCACCAAGACCAGCTCATGGGTGACCACGCCGGACTCGGGGAGATCCTGCACTTTGAGGACCTCCATCAGCTTGTAGAGCTGCTTGCCGACCTGTTCCACCTCCTCGTCGCGACCACGCACGACGAGGGTGATCCGGGAAATTCCGGCCTGCTCGGAATGACCGACAGTGATCGAGTCAATGTTGAAGGAGCGCCGCCGGAGGAGCGACACCACGCGATTGAGGACGCCAGGGTGATCCTCGACCAAGACCACCAAGGTATGTCGACGTTGCTCGGTCACAGGTGCCTCCTATTCGTCGCTGTAGCGCGGGTCGAGGTGCATCATCTCGGAGTTGGCTGCACCCGGAGGGACGATCGGCCAGACGTTGGTCTCCGGCTCGATAACGAATTCGATGAGGACCGGGCCCTTGATCGAGCGCGCCTTCTGCACCGCCGGCATGATTTCGGCGTGGGTGGAGACCCGAATGCCGGTCACCCCGTAGGCCTCGGCTAGTTTCACGAAATCCGGCCCGAGGATCTTCACCTCGGAGTAGTTCTTCTGGTGGAAGAGGTCCTGCCACTGGCGGACCATGCCGAGGTAGCCGTTGTTGATGATGGCGATGTTGACGTCGAGGTTCTCCTGGACGCAGGTGGCGAGGCTGCAGTGCACCTCATCCTCAGCCTCACCGCCCTCGCCCTCGCCCTCGCCGATAAGCTCCTCAGCAATCTCCTCTTCCTCGGCCCTGCGCACACACGTCGCACAGCCCGTAAGCCT
>JAPOLF010000148.1 GCA_029977305.1 bacterium
ATCTTGTCCTCGGGGACGTCGTAGGCGATGTGCTCGATGGTGGACTCGTCCTCGGGGCCGGAGACAACCGCGACGGTGACCGGGTCGATGAGGTGCTTGTGGGCGGTGGTGGCGACCCAGTCGGGCAGCGTGGCGGAGAACATCGCCGTCTGCCGATCAGGCGAGGTGCGGGCGATGATGCGCTCGACGTCGGGGGCGAAGCCGCGGTCCAGCATCTCGTCGGCCTCGTCGAGGACGAGGAAGCGGACGCGATTGAGCCAGAGGGCGCCTTGATTGAGCAAATCGAGGACGCGCCCCGGGGTGCCGACGACGACATGCGCCCCCTTCTTCAGCGCGAGGCGCTGCGGCCCGACGCCGACGCCGCCGAAGATGGTGACGACGCTGAGGTGCTTCGGGGCGGCGAGCGTCTGGAGGACATTCGCCACCTGCAGCGCGAGTTCGCGCGTGGGCACGAGGACGAGGACCTGCACGTCGCGCAGGCGGGGTTCGGCGAATTCGATGGCGGGGATGCCGAAGGCAAGGGTCTTGCCGGAGCCGGTCTTGGCTTGGCCGACGACGTCGCGCCCCTCGAGGAGGATCGGCAGGGCCTGCGCTTGGATCGGGGTGGGACTGGTGATGCCCTGCGCGGCAAGTGCGTCGAGGGACCCTCGGCTGATGGGCATCGAGGAGAAGGACGCCGGCGCGGCGTCGACGGGGATTTCGGTTGTGGTGGTCACTCGTACCTCAGTTCATCGCGCAGTGCACAGCAAGCATGATCGGGAAACGGCCGAGCCGGTCAGTACGGCACGACCGCCCCTGCACTGCGCGAGCACCTGGGGATGAAAGGCGTACTGTCGCGCGGGCGATGCCGCGCAGTCCGATGTGCACACAGCGTACCACACGCGGGACGTGCCAACGGATTTGCATGCGTGAGCACGCAGGCGACGGGTCACTCGCCGGCGGATTGGGCACCCCCGGAGGCGAGGACGGCGTCGATCTCCGCGGGGGTATAGCCGAGTTCGGCGAGGATCTCGCGGGTCTGCTGGCCGAGCACCGGGGGGGCGATCCGGGCTTCGACGGGTTCGTTGTCGAAGTGGTAGGGGGCGCCGGAGACGGTGATCTTGCCGGCGACAGGATGGTCGATCTCATGGAGGAGGTGCTGGGCGGCGACTTGGGGATCGGTGAGCACGTCGTCGATGCCTTGGATGGGGCCGCAGGGGACGGAGGCGGTGTCAAGGCGGGAGACGATCTCGTCGCGCGTGAGGCGATCGAGGGCGGGCTGGATGGCGAGGTAGACCTCGGCTTTGTTCTGGACGCGCTGGGCGTTGGTCTTGAAGTGCGGGACGGCCTTCACCTCGGGGCAGTCGATAGCGTCGCAGAAGCGCTCGAACATGGCGTCATTGCCGACGGCGATGTTCACGAAACCGTCTTTGCAGGCGAAGGTGTCGTACGGGACGATCATCGGGTGGGCGTTGCCGATACGGGTCGGGGCGACGCCAGTGGCGAGGAATCCACCGGCTTGGTACGTGAGCATGGCGACTTGGCCGCCGAGCATGGAGGTGTCAACGACGCAGCCCTCGCCGGTGGTGGCGCGGCGATAGAGGGCGGCGGCAATGCCATAGGCGGCGAACATGCCGGCACCGATGTCGGCGATGGGCACCCCAAAGCGGGTGGGCGGTCCGTCGTTGTGGCCGGTGATGGACATCATGCCGCTCATGCCTTGGACGATGAGGTCATAGGCGACGCGATTGAAATCGGGGCCGAACTGCCCGAAGCCGCTGATGGTGGCGAAGATGATTTTGGGATTGCGGGCGCGAACAGCCTCGGGGCCGAAACCGAGGCGGGTGAGTGTGCCGGGGGAGAAGTTCTCGACGAGGACGTCAGAGGATTCGATGAGGCGCCAGAGGGCGGTTTGGCCTTCCGGGTGCTTGAGATCGAGGGCGATGGAGCGCTTGTTGCGGTTGACGGACATGAAGTAGACGGATTCGCCGTCGAGGAAAGGCGGACCCCAGGCACGGGTGTCATCGCCGCGGCCGGGGAGCTCGACCTTGATGACGTCGGCACCGAGGTCAGCGAGCATGAGGGTGCAGTAGGGGCCTGTCATGACGCGGGTGAGGTCCACGACGCGCACGCCGGAAAGAGGAAGCGCGGCCGGAGTGGGTGCAGACATGCGGGGGCTCCTTGGTGCCGCGCCGGGTTGACGGGCGAGGTTGCGATTTGTGTCAGGAAGGGATTTTGCCAGATTTTGGCGCGGAAATCGCTATCTTGGCGCGGAAAACGGGGTGATCCGATGACAGTGTCGCGACACCTCTTGACAGCGTGACGTTGCACTGTTACGATGCTGTCACGATGGAGGACCGGAACGTGAGCAACGACTCTTCGGCACGTGATCAGCGCCTGAGCTTGGCAGAGCTCGTGGACGCCGCCGGGGTGACGGTGCGGACGGTTCGGTACTACATCGCCGAGGGACTGCTGCCGGCGCCGCGAGGAACCGGACCCTCGAGTTTCTACACCCGGGACCATCTGGATCGGCTCACGCTGATCAGCCGGCTGAAGGATGGGTACCTGCCGCTGAAGGAGATCAAGCGGCGGCTCTCGGGGGTGGATGAGGCGGAGGTGCGTCGTCTCCTGACGTTGCCGGACGCCGAACTCCTGAATCCGGAGACGTGGCCGCACGTCGAGGAGGAGGAGGAGCTGCTCCAGTCGAACGCGGCCCGTTCGTATCTGGAGGACATGGCGCCGATGCTTTCGGCGCCAAAGCGGCGCAAGCGTCCGAACCAGACATGGGATGCGGACGAGGCGCCCATCTACGAAGAGGTTGCTATCGCATCCGCGGCGCCTCCGTTTCTCGATTCCCATCGAGTGATGCAGAGCCTGGCGATAGAGGACGAAGAAACGAATCCGGCGACGATGCGTTTTCAAAGAGCTTCGGCGTCTCAGACTCGAAGCAACCATCTGGAGGAGCTCGAGGCCGAGCCCACCTCCTGGGTACACCTCCCAATCGGGGATGGGTTCGAGTTTCACATCCGGCAGGACCTGTACCTCCGGATCCGGGCTGACATCGATTCGTTGGTGCGACTGGCACGCAAACTGATTCGGTAGAGACCGCAACCGACCATCACACTCATGCATCGGAATCGATATAACCATGCATTCGCGTTCGCGATCGGCGAGCGCGGTGGCACCGCCGTCACGCCAACGCGACGGCCAGCAAAGGAGATCAATTCACCACCATGACCACTTCTGACAAGACCCCCACTCCCCCATCCGACCGCCCGGTGGTGAGCACCGGAAACTGGCTGCGGCCGGTGACCGCACATGGCGACGAGGCGGCGCTGCTGATCCGCGTCTTCGGCGAGGAATCGACCGAGGCGACGAAGCGGGCGAGCGTCGATGCCGCGTTCGTGATCGATCGCTCCGGCTCCATGAGCGGCAATCCCCTGCGGCTGGCGACGCATGCGGTGGACCACGCCTGCGGACATCTGAAGGACCAGGACCGCGCGGCGGTGGTGACCTTCGACAATGACATCGAGGTGATCCACGAGTTCGCCAAGATGACTTCGGCGGCGAAGCAGTCGGTGCGCCTGGCGCTCTCGCAAGTGGTGCCGGGGGGCAGCACGTTCCTCGCCGGTGGGTGGCAGGCTGGGGCGGAGCAGATCGCCCATGCCCGACCGCTGCCCGATCAGGCGGCCCGGCCGCAGCGCGTGATCCTCCTGAGTGACGGGCACGCGAATGTCGGGATGAGCGACCCGGGAAGTCTGTCGCAAGTGGTTGCCGGGCTGCGTCAGCGCGGGATCGTGACGACAACGATCGGCGTCGGTGTCGGATATGACCATGTGCTGATGTCGGCGATGGCTGAGGCCGGCGGCGGCAACCACTTCTTCGTGGCGGACGCCAACGAGCTCAAGGCGATCTTCGAGCAGGAGCTGCAGGAGACGCTGAAGGTGGTGGCGCGCGGCACCACGGTGACGCTGACGGTGCCCGAGGGCGTCCACGCCTGGCCGCAGACCGGATTCCCGGCGCATCGGGTCGGCAAGACCTGGACGATCGAGATCGGCGATGTGCCGGCTGGGGATGTGCTCGACATCGTGTTCGTGCTGCAGCTGCAGCCGGGATTCGCTGAGGCGCAGTACTCGCTGGGGGTGCGCGTCGACTGGACCAGCGCGACTGACGGCACGATCGACAGCGAGGTGCTGGCATTGCCTGCCATTCGCGTCGGGACAGCTGAGGAGGTCGCGGCGGCGCCACTGGATCCGCTGGTGGCGGAGCGCACCGCGATCCAGCGAGCTGCGGTGGCTCGCCGACAGGCGCTGGAGCACCACCGGGCCGGGCGCTATGAGGAAGCAACGGCCTCAATGGACGACGCGATGGTGATGTTCGACCTGGCGCCAGCGTCCGACGAGGTGATCTTTGAGCGCAGGTTGTACCGCGACACGAAGGCCAGTCTCGCCGGCCCCATGTCGTCCGAAGACCTGAAGAGCGCCTACCAGTACGACTCCGAGGCGCGCCGGGGGCGGGGCGCGAAGAAGTCGCGGGGGGCGGGCCGGTCGTCGTCGACCAAGCCCGACGGTCAGCAGTAAGACCCGCATGGGACGCGGACGGCATCGGGTCGTCCGTGTCCCCCACCCCGTCGAAGGAATGCAGAAAGGAATGCACCACATCATGACGAAGACTGTTGTTTTGGCATTGGCGTTGGCACTCACCGGGATCACGATGGCCGGCTCGGCGCGCGAGGCGAGTGCCTGGGGCGATGTCGATTGCGCGAACTTCGCGACGCACGAAGACGCACAGGCCTTCTTCATCCAGAACGGGGGTCCGTGGTCGGATCCGTATTGGCTGGATGCAGACGACGACGGGATCGCGTGCGAATTGCTGCCGAGCTACAGCTGGTAGCAGCGGGGAGGGAGTTCCATGGAGAGCCACACACCTTGGGACGACCTCGACGCGATCGCAGGCGAGGTCGTGCTGACCTCGCACGGGGCACAGCGGCTGGCGGAGCGGTCGCTGGCCCCGTGGGCGATCGACTACGTGGTCGGGTTCGGCGAGGCCTACCAGCGCACCGGCGTGACGATGCATGTGCTCCGGACGTGCGACATCGATCCGGAGCACCGGCGGATTGAGGCGGTGCGGAGGCTGGTCGGGACGATCGTGTTGACGGACCACGGCAACGTGATCACGGCCTATCGGCGG
>JAPOLF010000149.1 GCA_029977305.1 bacterium
GTCCACGTGACCGGGTCATAGGTCGATGTTTGATCATCGAATCCGGAGAAGCGTCCGGCGAGATCCTCGGTGTCGAGGAACGCGTCGTCGACGAGATCCGTGGCATTGGTGAAATGCGCCACGTACTCGCGGTTGATCGCCTCTTGGGTGAGCACGTGGTTGATCAATCCCCCGAGGAACGCGATGTCGCTCCCGGCTCGGATCGGCAGATGGATGTCGGAGAGCGCGGATGTTCGGGTGAACCGCGGATCGATGTGGATCACGGTGGCGCCGCGCTCTCGCGCTTGCAGCACAAATCGGAACCCGACCGGGTGATTCTCCGCCATGTTGGCGCCCATGATCACGATGCAGTCGCTCTCAGCGAGGTTCTGCAGGAAGGTCGTGGCGCCTCCGCGTCCCAGTCGGGCGCCCAGACCGGGCACCGTGGAGGAGTGTCATATCCGCGCCTGGTTCTCCACCGCGACAATGCCCAGACCGGCCGTGAAGAGTTTCTTGATCAGGTAGTTCTCTTCATTGTCGAGGGTGGCCCCGCCGAGGTGACCGATCGCGAGGGTGCGATTCACTAATCGCCCTTCGGCATCGCGGTGGGTCCACGTGCGGTCTCGCGTCGACGCCACGAGATCAGCGATGCGATCCATCGCCCAATCGAGCGGGCGGTCCTCCCAGGCGGTACCGTGCGGAGGGCGGTATTTCACCGTCGTCACACGAAGGGGACTCTGGACGAGGCCGCGGGTAGCCGCGCCCTTCGGACAGAGCGTGCCCCCATTGATCGGACTGTCTGGGTTGCCCTCGATGTCGATGATCTCGTTGCCGATGGAGTAAACCACCTGGGAGCACCCGACCGCGCAGTACGGACAGACGCTGATGGTGGACTTGACCCCCGGCTGAGTGATCCGCGGGCTCAGCGAGAGCGTTGCCTTGGTGTGCGGCTGCGGCATGTGCCCGACGTGTCGCCGAACGCGGTGGAGAAGTGACATGTGGCGGAGCTCCGGAGTCGGTCGAGGGGACTCGTCGGGATTATCCGCGACGGGCGGGGCGATCGGGGAGGTGGGCCGCCCAGCCGCCCGATGCGGCGGCGCGGCTCAGGGCGATTTCGATCAAGCCATCTCTGGCGAGGCCATCCGCCAAGGTGCGGAGCCAAGGAAGCCGTTCGGCGTCGAATTCCGGAGAAATGGTTGCGCCGAGCTGAAGCGCACCGAGTCGGTGCCGGGGTGCCTCGCGCAGGGCATCGACGATCCTGCCGCGCCAATACCGATTGGTTCCGGTGAACGGAATCCCTTGGCCGGGTGGTGTCCGCACCACGCTGGCGAGCGCTGCCTGCATGCCGGGCGCTGCGGCGCAGATGGTTCGCAACGGACAGACAAGACAAGCCGGCTTTTTCGCGGTGCACTGGAGGGCGCCAAACTCGATCAGCGCCTGATTCCATCGCCATGCATCGTCGGTTGGCAACACTTCGGCCGCGACGCGCAGGACCTCGGATTCGCTCGCGAGGGGTTCAGGGACTTCGGGTCCGAACGCAACACGATGCAGCACCCGTCGCATGTTGGTGTCGACAAAGACCACGGGTTGCTCAAAGGCGAAGCAACTGATCGCGCCAGCGGTGTAGGGGCCGATCCCGGGGAGGTGTCGCAACGCCTCCGGATTTGCGGGCCACACGCCACCATGGTCATGGACGACAGCTGCGACGGCTCGCTGCAAATTCACCGCTCGCCGGTTGTAGCCGAGGCCTGCCCAGAGCGCGATGACCTGAGACGTTGGTGCCTCAGCCAGCGACGGCGCATCTGGAAAGGCTTCGAGAAATCGGCGGTAGTAGTCGAGAACCCGGTCCACCTGCGTCTGTTGGAGCATCACCTCCGAGACGAGGATGCGGTAAGGATCACGGGTCTCCCGCCACGGGAGGTCTCGCGCATGCGCGTCGTACCAGGCCAACAGCCCCGACCGGAACGCCGCGACCTTCTTGGGCGTGAGGGCGCGACCAGTTGCCGGATTTGATGTCACTGAGGCGGGTAGCAGCGCTTGAACTCGCGGAACCACGGCTTCTTGCGTGTCATCAGCACGAATTCGTCGAAGAACGCGACGGCGTCCTTGTCCGGCGGCGGCGGGTAGAGCTGGAGGTAGGAGTTGGTTCCATCGGCGAAAACGTAGGTGGGTGTGCCGAACACCCCGAGGGCACGAGCCTCCTCGTAATCGCGACCGATCAACTCGATGACGCCGGGATCCTCGAGGTCATGTGCGAATCGGTCCATGTCAAGCCCTGCTCGCTGCGCCGCCTCGAGAATGACTGACTTCCGTCCGTGCTCCTGCTTTTCGACGTGCTTCATTTTCAGGTAGGCAAGGCTGAAGGCATCGAATGCCGCAGAGCTCTGGTTGCGCGCCGCAATGCCTCCACGCAGGGCGAGGATGCCCTTGCTTTTCTCAGCAGCAGGGGTGGCGTAGAAGCGGGAATCTGGTCCGTCGGGATGGTTCACCTGCTCCAGCGGGAAGAACTTCCAGTTGATGCGAAGCTTGTAGTCCGACTTGCGGCGCACGGCGTCAAGCCAGATCGCGGAGCCGTAGACGAATGGGCATGCATAGTCGAAATAAAGATCAAAAGTGAAGGTTTTCGCCATCGTGTGGAACCCCCGGGGTTATTGGAGCGACCTGTCGTCCACTGAGTGTATCCGGTTGCGGAGTGTGCGATAGGCGGCGCGCACCTGAGCGGTCGTTTGCTCGATGGAGCCGCTGTTGTCGATCACCACGTCCGCTCGGGCCACTTTCTCGGCGACTGGGTTCTGTGCGGCGATGCGCAACATTGCGGCATCCCGGTCCAGTCCGTTGCGCGCCATGAGCCTCGCGAGTTGCTGCTCCGGGGTGCAGGTCACCACCCAGTTCTCGTCGCAGGCCGCAGCGATGTTGCTTTCGAAGAGTTTCACCGCGTCGAGGGCAACCGCCGATGCCATGCTCAAGTTCGCCCGGCGAAGCATCTCGGCTCCGATGAACGGGCGCACGACGTCGTCGAGCCGAGCCAAGGCCGCTGGGTCCGAAAAGACCAGACCGCCGAGTTTCCGCCGATCAAGGGTCCCGTCGGGTTGGATCATCTCTGGACCGAATTCCTCGCCGATCGCCCGGAGAAGCGGCATGCCCGGTTGAACCATATCGGCGTAGACACGGTCACCGTCGATGATTTCAACGCCCTCCGCCGCAAGCACGGACGTCACCAGAGACTTGCCACAGGCAATGTTCCCGGTGATGCCGATCAAGATCGGGCGTGTCACGGCGCGGTCACCGCGCCATCGGCGAGCAGGGTGAGCTCCTCCCATTTCGCATAGGCGGCATCCAACTCGGTCTGAATGCGCTCGTACTCCATGCCGAGGCGTTCGAGTGCCGCAACATCTCCGTCGATGCTCGCCACCGCGAGGGCATCACTGACGTCGTTCAACCGGCCCTCGAGTTTCGCGATGTCCCGCTCGGTCGCGAGAAGGGCTTTCTGCGCCGAACCGGGACGTTCACCGCCGCGCCTCGGAGGCGGTGGTGGCGCGACCGGGGCGACAACCACCGGTTCGGGCTTGGAAGGCTCGGCTTTCTTTGCAAGTTGCCGGTGATAGTCGGTGTAGTTTCCGAGATAGGTCGTGACACGACCCTCGTTGATGACCCAAGTGCGCGTCGCAACCCGGTCGATGAAGAATCGGTCGTGGGAGACGAAGAGGACGGTGCCATCGAACTCCCGTAGCATCTCCTCGAGCGTTTCCCGCGTGTGGATGTCGAGGTGGTTCGTCGGCTCGTCGAGCAGTAACACGTTGGCCTGCTGAAGCAGCAGACTTGCCAGCGCGAGACGGGAGCGCTCCCCGCCGGAGAGGGAACCGACACGCTTGAAGACATCGTCATCACTGAACAGGAATCGCCCGAGAAAGGTTCTTGCCGCCTCTTCTCCCATGGGGTAGGTGGCGAGCAGTACCGAGAGGGGAGTGCCTTCGGCGGGAAGCCGCTCGTGCCCTTGCGCGTAGTAACCGACCTTCACGTTGGACCCAAAGGTCAGGCGTCCCTTCAAGGGCGGGATTTCGCCGATCAAGGTCTTCAGCAGGGTCGATTTGCCACTGCCGTTCGGTCCCACAAGGGCCACCCGGTCTCCGCGCTCGATCAGCAGTTCCGGAGTCGTGATCAGTTGGTGCTCCCCATCAGCCCCGACATAGCCGACGCGCAACTCCGACGTCCGGACGACTTCGCGCCCACTCCGCACGGCTGGCGAGAGTTTCAGGTTGATGCCCTCATAGTCTTGCGGCCGTTCGATGCGCTCGAGACGATCGAGACGCGTCTGTCGGCCCCGCGCCTCTCGAGCACGTTGCCCCGCCTTGTACTTGCGAATGAACTCCTCGGTGCGGGCGATGAACGCCTGCTGCTCCTCGTATTCCTGCAGTCGGCGCTCCATGCGCTCCTCGCGCAAGGTGAGGTACCGGGCATACGGAGCAGGGTAGTCCTCCAGACGCCCGAACGAGAGATCGAGGGTGCGGCTGGTGACCCGATCGAGAAAGTACCGATCGTGCGAGACAACGATGCATGCGCCGTTCCATCCGCGCAGAAATTCCTCGAGCCATTCGACCATCTGGAGGTCGAGGTGGTTGGTGGGCTCGTCGAGGAGGAGGATGTCCGCCTTGAGCAGCATGGCGCGCACGAGGGCGAGCTTCATGCGCCAGCCGCCCGAGAGGCGGCCCACCTCCTTCGTGAGCGAGGCGGGCGCCATGGTGCTGTCATCCTCGGCGAAGCCGACCTGGTTAGGGTTAGGGCTAGGCTTAAGGGCAGGGTTGGGGGTAGGGTTAGGGTACCTCGGTGGCGAGGGTGCGGACGAACTGCGGCGCGGGGAAGGTGCCGGGCGTCGAGGAAACGAAGGCCTCCGCCTGATTAGGGTTGGGGGTAGGGCTAGGGAGAGGGCTAGGGGTAGGGGTAGGGTTAGGGTGAAGGGTTAGGCACGAGCTGGTCGTGCACCGCGCGGATCGTGGGCGTGAGCGGCGCGGGGGCCACCACCCAGCCCACCCGCCACCCCGTCGCCTTGGCGGTCTTGCTCACCTGGTCAGAGTTACGGTTAGAGGTTCGGGTTCGAGTTCGGGTTCGGGTTCGGGTTCGGGTTCGGGTTGGTCGTGCTCACAGCGTTGACGATGCACGT
>JAPOLF010000014.1 GCA_029977305.1 bacterium
CTCGTTGCCGACGAAGCGGATCTTCTGCTCGTCGTCAATCGACTCGATCTTGAACGGCCCATTGCCGACGTGACCTTCGGCAACCTGCCACCAGGTGTCCGGATTCGCCTCAGCGATCTCTCGCTTGACCGGGTAGAACACCCAGGTGAAAGCGATCGTGTGCATGTACGGCGCCGGCTGGGTCATGGTCAGCTGCAGCGTCTGGTCATCGATGACCTTCGCGCCCAGTGCCTCAACCGCCTTGTTGTAATCCTCATCGGTGAACTCGACCGGGTTCTCCGGATCGTCACCGCCGAGGCCCGCCAACTCGGCACAGCCGGTGATCTCGAAAAGGATCGACTGGTACTCACCAGCCACGCGCGGCGAGCAGGTCCGCTCGACGGCGTAGCGGAAGTTCTCCGCCGTCAGCGGCGAGCCGTCGCTGTACTTCAGCCCCTCGCGAAGCTTGAAGGTCAGCTGCGTCGCATCGTCGCTGTACTCCCAGCTCTCCGCCGCGGCGGGAACGGTGTTCCCCTCGGCGTCGAGCTTGGTCAGGCCCTCGTAGGCCAGCGTCAGGATCGAAATCTCATTGGTATAGGAGGACTTCTGCGGGTCGAAAACGTCAGGCCACGTCTCCGAATGGATTCGGATCGTGCCATCGTCCTGCGCGTCGACCGATCCCATCATCCCGGGAACGATCATCGCCAGCGCCGCGACAACTGCCGCGAGCTTGACCCAGCGGGTCGAAAATCTCATGGGCTTCCTCCTTGCCGAGCGGGTATCCCACGGGCCGGGCGAAGTCGCCCGTCGCGTCCGGGTACGCTACCCGAACTGATGGGTTCGGTCAATCAGCCAGACCCAACATCCTTTACGCATCGACCCGGCGCGGCGTGGGCTAGGCGAGCCACCCGAGAAGCAGTCCGATCGCCGCCCCAGCGACGATCAACAGCGCCGAATTCACCCGCCACCGGATCAACAGCACGCTCGCCCCCAGCGCCAGCAGCAGCGTCGGCGCATCCACTATGCCGTCCCGCCCCGTCGCCACCAGCACACTCGCCATCAGCGCCACCGCCGCCGCATTCACCCCAGTCAGGAACCCCGAACTCCACGGGTTGGACCGCAGCGCCCCGACATGCCGGTGCGTGATCGCGACCAACACGAAAGCCGGCAGGAAGATCGCCACCGTCGCCAGCGCCGCCCCACTCCATCCGCCCATCAGGTATCCCGCGAAGGTCGCCGAACTGAACACCGGTCCCGGGGTGAACTGCCCCACGGCGATCGCGTCCAGCAGTTCCTGCTGACTCAGCCACCCGAGCCGGTCGACGAACTCCTGCTGCATGAACGCGAACAGCACATACCCGGACCCGAACAGCGTCGCCCCGATCTTCAGGAACGACCAAAACAGTTGCCACGAGGAATACGGCACCGCGGTGGCCGCGGCCACAGGCACCAACCCTGCGATCCAAGCCCCCGCGATCCCAAACGTCAGTCCCCGGCGTTGAACGACCCCACTCGCCAAGGCGGCGATCACTCCGCATCCGAGCAGAATCAGGATGTCGCTCACCGGAGTGAAGGCGAGTGCGAGCGCCACCGCCGCCAGCCCAGCCGTCCACCATCCCTTCAGCGCGGTCTTCCCCAGCCCCCACACGGCTTGGATGATCACCGCGATCACCACCGGCTTGATCCCGTAGAGCACCTGGTCGAATGCCGGCAGATTCCCGGATTGCTGGTAGAGCCACGCAAGACCGCCGCTGATGAACGCGGCTGGCAAAAGGAAGGCGAGCCCGCCGAAGACCAGTCCCGGCGTTCCCGCCCGAGTCATCCCGACATGCATCACCATTTCGCTCGACGTCGGCCCCGGGATCAGATTCGACGCACCGAGCAGGTCGAGGAACTCCTCCTCGCTCACCCAGCCGTGATTCCGCACCACCTCATTGCGGAGCATCGCGACGTGCGCCGCCGGCCCCCCGAATGATGTCGTCCCAAGTCGAAGCCCCAACAACACGACGCTGGCGAGATCCCCGCCAGCGTCGTCATCGTGTCGATCAGTGGGCTCCATCAGCGGATTGGGCTACGGGATCACGGTGACTGCCGTTCCAATCGGCGCCCACTCATACATCCAATGGGCGACATCGAGCGGGAGATTCACACACCCATGGCTCATCTTCGACCCGAAGTTGTTGTGCCAGTAGGCGCCGTGCAGGGCGTTGCCGTCGTTGTCGAAGTACATCACATCCGGCACATCCGGCACGTTGTACTCCTCATCGTTGATCACGCCGGACATCGTCTGCACGGGATACTTCGTGAGGATCGTGTGATAGCCCACCGGCGTGGTCGTCTCCTTCGAATCCTCGGTGCCGGTGCTCACATAGGTGGAGATCACCATCTCGCCGTTCTCATACGCCCACAGCGCCTGTTGCGAGATGGAAACCACGATCTCCTTGTACCCGCCCTGCTGCGGCCCCGGTCCGAACGATCCCACGGCCCAGCCCTGTGGCTTCGGGTTCGGATCGACGAACAGATCGGGGTCGTAGGACAACACCTCGGCAGGCTGCGGCACGGGATCCGTGTCAATCTGATTCTTCTTCGCCAGCGCTCGGCCAAGCGCCATCGGCGTCACCGTCGCTTGAGCACGCTGTCGCAGTGCCCCGAACTCGAAGTACTGCACCAGACTTCCGTCAGCCGCCCGGTAGGCTTCGGTCAGCGGCTGCCCGAACCACACATCACCCGCGTTGTCCCGCCAATAGGTGAGGAACGCCCCTTGGATCGTGTGGCCGTTACCGAGGAAGAACAAGCAATCACTTCCGTCGGGCGGACAGGTTGTTCGTCGCGACGCGCGCTGCAAGGCAGGGGAGGGGGTGCTGGCTAGTTGGCGGTCGAGCAACTGCTGCCCAATGGGAAGCGGCACGGCCACGAGGGCACCATCAGGACCTTCCTCGAGCGTCAGCGCCACATGCTCGAACACCTGCGTCGTTCCGAGTTGCTGGCCGGCCTGCGTGCTGAATCCTGAACGCGCCAGGAACTCTTCACTGATCGGCAGGCCGAGCACATCCGCCGCCCCGCGCCATGCACTAAGGAATGGTCCTTGGGTGATGTGCCCACTCCCGTCCATGTAAACCATGGTCGGCGGCGCCCACTCCTCCGCCAACGCCACGTCAGGCGCCGTCGGCACCGCGAGCACACTGGCAAAGACCATTGCTGCCAAGGCGAAAAGTCTGCCCCGATGCCCCACGCACCATCCTCCTCGCAGGTGAGAACTCTCGTCGGCACAGGAGCATTCGAAGTCTCGAGTCGCCGACCTTCGCGCAAAAATGTACCATGTCTGGGCAGTACGTACGCCTCAGGCGTTGGTACCAACCGCCCCGCCCGACTCCTCACGAAAGGCCGCCCCGTGTCGAATCTCGTCTGGGTTGACCCCCCGCCGATACCTCCCAGCCCTCGCCCACTGCACGACAATCCCGTCGCCGACGCCCTCCTCCGCTATCGCATCGGCGACCCCGCCCGGGCTGACGACTTCCTCGACCTGCGCGAACGTCCGATTCCCGATCCGTTCGCCCTCCCCGGCATGGCAGAGGCCGTCGATCGCACCTTGCACGCCATCACGAATCAGGAGCGCATCGGTCTCTTCGGCGACTACGACGCCGATGGCGTCTGCTCCCTCGCCATCCTCCACCACGCGCTCTGGTCCGCCTCAAACGGCGCTGCTCCCGTCGATGCCCTCTTCCCGACCCGCATCGACGGCTACGGCCTCAACCGCCACAGCATCGACCGCCTCGCCGCGCAGGGCGTGACCTTGCTCATCGTCGCCGACACCGCCAGCACCGATCACATCAACGTCCCCTATGCGCTCGAGCGCGGAATGGACGTGGTCATCATCGATCACCACGAAATGCATGATGCCGGCCCAGTAGGTGCACTCGTCGTTTCGCCGCGCGCCACGCGCAATGCGCCCTATGGCGATCTCGTCGCTGCCGCCCTCTGCCTCCTCTTCGCCACCGGCCTCGCTCGCCGTGGAGCGGATGTCGGAGACGGCCCCGGGGCCGACCCCCGATCGCTCCTCGACCTCGCCATGATCGCCACCATCGCCGACGTGGCGCCGCTCCTCGACATCAATCGGCAGATCGTCTGCGACGGCCTCCGTCTCATCCGCCGCGATCCCCGGCCCGGGATCGCTGCCCTCCTCGCCGCCATCGATCGTGCACCAACCATGGTTGATTCGCGCCTCGTCTCCATGCACATCGGTCCACTGCTCAATGCCCCGGGTCGTCATGCCGACCCCCGTGCCGCCTATGAACTGCTGATCGCCCCAGACCCCACCGAAGCCTCAGACTATGTACCCCTGTTGATTGATGCCCGCGAGTGGGTCCGCCGCTCCCGCGCCGACCTCGGTGATCGCGAACTGGCGATTCTCACCAACGACCCCGGCCTCAATGACCGCCACATCGTCGTCGTCACCCTTGATGACTGCCCGGCAGGTGTCGCCGGCCTCCTCGCCGGTGAGTTGGTCGAGCAGTTGCAACGACCGGTGATCGTCCTTGCCAAGCAGGGCATGGAGTACCGCGGCTCTGCACGTGGCTGGGGCGATTTCAGCCTCATCGGCGCGCTCACCGAACTTGCTCCGCTGATGATCCGCTTCGGCGGTCACAAACTCGCCGCGGGGCTCTCCATCGCTCCGGATCGCATCCCCGAGTTCGAGATGGCCTTGGAGGAGATCGCCGCCCGCGATCGTGTCACGGCCCGCGGCGAACGCACCCTCGTCATCGATGCCGACTTGCCGCACCACCTCTTCGCTGTCGCCACCGTCGACGCCATCACCACCCTGCGCCCCTTCGGACAGGGGAACCCTGAACCTGTGCTCTGCCTGCGCGATGCGCCCGTGCGCGGCACCTACGTGATGGGCAAGGAGCGGAACCACCTCAAGATTCAGGTGCAGGTCAACGACGGGACCCACGATGTGATCATGTGGAACGCCGCGGATCGGCAGCGCGAGGCCGCTCAACTCCGCCGCATCGACGTCGTGGGCAGGCTTGATCGCAATGAGTGGAACGGATCGGTCCGGCCCCAACTCATCGCGCAGGACTTCCGCCAAGCGCAGGGGTAGGGGATCAGCGCTGCGACGCGTCCGTGATCGTGCCGTCCGGCAGGATCCCCGGCAGCGGGATCGCGAGATTGGTCACCACGCGATCCTGCGTGTCCGAGACCAAGGCCTCCGCCACCACGTCGTCCATCGACGACGCCCAGATGAACGTCACCTCGCGCTTCAGCGTCGCCGGGAGCTTCGCGAAGTCGCGCTGATTCTCCTTGGGGGCGATCACCCGGCGCACGCCATGCCGATGCGCTGCCAACGCCTTTTCTTTCAACCCGCCGATCGCCAGCACCCTGCCCCGCAGGGTGATCTCGCCGGTCATCGCAGTGTCAGCCCGCACCGGCCGTCGCGTGAGCGCGGAGATCAACGCCGTCGCCATGGTGATGCCCGCTGACGGGCCATCCTTCGGCGTCGCGCCTTCCGGCAGGTGGATGTGGATGTCCAGCTTCGATTGGAACTCCGGATCGATCCCGAACAGCTCCGCTCGCGATCGCGCGTACGACAACGCTGCCTGCGCCGACTCCTGCATCACCTCACCGGCCTTGCCGGTCAGCGTCAGACTGCCTTTGCCGGGCATCGTCAACACCTCGACCGGCAACAACTCCCCGCCGATCTCGGTGACCCCGAGCCCGATCGCCAACCCAACGAGCGCTTCACCCAGATGCAGATCCTGCCCGTACTTCCCGGGGCCCAAATACTCCACCAGCCGCGCGTCGGTGAGCTTCAGCCGCTCCGCCTTGCCGCGCACGACCTCCCGCGCGAGCCGTCGGCACACAGCCGCCAATTCGCGCTCGAGGTTGCGCACCCCAGCCTCGCGCGTGTACTCCCGGATCAGCTTGATCCAACTGCGATTCGGGATGTCGACCGACACGTCTTGCAGGCCATGCTGCGCGAGTTGCCGTGGCAGCAGGTGCTTCCGCCCGATCTCGATCTTCTCTTCCTCGGTGTAGCCGGAGAGCTCGATCACTTCCATGCGATCGCGCAACGGCCGCGGAATCTGATTCAGGTAATTGGCTGTGGTGACGAACAACACCCCAGAGATGTCGTACGGCACATCGAGATAGTGATCGGTGAATTGCGCGTTCTGCTCCGGATCGAGCACCTCGAGCAACGCCGATGCCGGATCCCCTCGATAGTCCGAGGACATCTTGTCGATCTCGTCCAACAGGATCAAGGGATTCATCACCCCTGCCTGCTTCAACGCGGTCACGATCCGGCCGGGCATCGCGCCGATGTACGTCCGCCGATGCCCGCGAATCTCCGACTCGTCCCGCACACCACCCAGGCTGACGCGAACGAACTTTCGCCCCATCGCCTCCGCGAGCGACTGCCCGAGACTCGTCTTCCCGACCCCTGGCGGGCCGACCAAGCACAGCACCTGCGATCGCATCGCGCCATCGCTCTCAGCCGTCAGCTTGCGCACGGCCAGGAAATCGATGATCCGCTCCTTGACCTGCTCGAGCCCGTGGTGCGCCTCGTTGAGCCGCCGCTCCGCATCCTCGAGATCGATCCGGTCCTCCGTCACCTCTGACCACGGCATCGCCAGCATGGTGTCGAGGTAGGAGCGGACCACGGTCGCCTCGGCCGACACCGCCGGCATTCGCTCGAGCCGCCCGACCTCCTTGAGCAATTTCTCGGAGACCATGCTTGGCAGGCCCCGCCCCTCGATCTTCTGGCGCAATTGCTCGATCTCGCTCCCGGCGTCTCCGCCGAGTTCATCGTGGATCGCCTTCAATTGCTCGCGCAGGTAGTACTCCCGCTGGTTCTTGTCGATCTGTTCTCGCACCCGATCCTTGATTCGGCGCTCGATCGCTGCTGTCTCGATTTCGGTGGAGAGGTGGAGCACCATCTGCTCGAGCCGCCGCACCGGATCGATGATCTCCAGCAACTCCTGTCGGCCGCGCACGTCCTGGATCAGCTGCGTCGCCAACAGGTCGGCGAGATGTCCTGCGTCCGATGCCTGCTGCACCATCTCCAGCACATCCTCGGGCAGAGGGCTGCGCGTGTCGCCGAACTTGCCGATCAGGTCTTGCACCATCTCGATCAGCACGCGGGACTCCGCCGGCAGCGGTTCCTCCTCCCGCAGTTCCTCTGCGTTGACGCTCCAGCTCCCCTCACTCGCCTCGAAGTCGCTCAACCGGATGCGGAACATCCCCTCCAACACGACCTGCACGCTGCCATTGGGCTGCCGATCGATCGACACGATGTGGGTCAGCGTCCCGATCTCATGCAGATCCTCGGGTTGCGGGTCGTCCACCTCGCTGTCCCGGTGCGACGTCACCGCGAGCAGCCGATCCAACGCCACCGCCTCGTCCACCGCGTGGATCGAGCGTGGCCGCCCGACCAACAAGGTCACGACGTTCCGCGGGAAGATCACCACATTCTTCAATGGGAGGAGGGGATGCCGCGTGGAGTAGCGTTCGTTGGATCGGCTCATCGTGACACGTCCCGAATCCGAAGCGGATCGCGTCGCCAATTCGCCCCGCCGCGGCGCAGGACCTGCACGACTCCGTCAAAGGCCCCAGCAACTCCCGTGCGGACGGGATGAGAGCCACCTGCTCCGCATGAGTGCGTCATCGTTTCAGTGAGTCTGGCACAACGACCTCGCGCGGCAGCACGGGAAACGTAGGGGGGATTTGCCTTTCCGTCAACCCGCCGCAGCAACTCCCACGCGTGAGGTTGGCAGCACGCCGCCATGCACGGAGGGGCGACGTTTCCGCCGCCCCTCTTCGGGAACATGGACGTTGGTTGCAGGTTAGGGGAGTGCGTCAAGTTCTGACCCGGTGCCGCCCAAGCCCTGATACTCGCTCGTCAACACCACCGCATTCTTGCCGGTGCTGTCGACCGGAAGAATCCGGATCGACTCGTAGTCGCTGAAGGGCTGCGCCAGCGTGAACTGCGCCGCGCCCGTGCCGTCGGCGCCAACCTGCACCTCGCCCGCCGGGACCAGGCTGCCGTCCTGCACGACCCAGATCGCGTAATCGCCGGCAGCGCTGTCGGAGTTCAGATCGAGTTGCAGCATGCCTGCGCGCTCATCCGCGCCGAGCACCAGCTTGCCTTCCGCCTGCGGCATCCCGCGGCCCGGCGACAACTGCACCGTCGAGCCACCCGCGCCGAAGTTGCTCACCTGCGCCTGCAGTTCCGACATCGCGGAATCCTGCGTCTGCAGCTCTTTGTTCAGGTTGTATCCCCAGACGCCGGTGAACATCAGCGCGGCCAACAACGGCACGCTCGCGAATGCCCCGAAGCGGCTCCATCCGGATCGCTGCGCAGCCGCCACCGGTGCTGCGGCGGTCGCAGTGCCGATCGACACCGCGCTCGGCGTGCTGCGCGGAAGAGTCTGTTCAGTGGTTGCCGACGGCTTCTGCGTCGTCATCGTCGCGGTGGCCGCGTTGCGCGCCTTGTCGCTCTGGCTGACACGGCTGAAAAGCGCAATCTTGGCGTCGAAGGGGGGGGCCGCAGCCGGGACGCTCAGCGCCAGCGCGCCGACAGTCCGCAGGTCGCGATCGACCAGCCCCGCACAGCGCGGGCAGAACTGGATGTGGAATTCAACAAGCTGCTGCTCGTTCGGCTCCAAGGCACCGAGCACGTACCCGGGCACCAACTCCTCGACGTGGTCGTCGGCGGCGTCAGCGATCGGCAAGGGCTGAGCATCGCGTCGGACGCGCCGCTCTCCCTGAGGGTCACCTGATTGGTGGAACTGGTCGAGGTTGTCGCTCACGACGGCCCCACTCCACTTTCCCCGAGCGCCTCACGCAGCTTCAACAGCCCGAGCCGCATCCGAGTCTTGATCGTCCCCAGTGGCTCGCCGAGCGCCTCGGCAATCTCCCGCTGGGTCAATCCCTGAAAATACGCCATCTCGATGGCCTCTCGTTGCGACGCCGGCAGTTCGCGCAGCGCCTCTCCGATCGTGCCTCGCAGAGATCCGATCCAGACCTCGTCCTCAACGCTTTGCCCTTGATCCTGAAGCCCCGAGAGCAACAGCTCCGGTTCATCTGAATCGGCTTTCTGCGGTCGCCGGTTGCGCTTTCGGATCTCGTCGATCGACAGGTTGTGGGTGATGCTCAGCAGCCACGTCACCAGCGAGCCTCGTTGCGCGCTGAAGTTGCCACCTTGCTGCCAGGCCCGGAAAAAGACCTCTTGCAGCACCTCTTCCGCGAGTTGCCGGTCGCCGACCAGCCTCAACGAGAAAGAGAAGACCACCCCCGAATACCGATCGTAGATCACCTCCAGCGCTCGAGCATCGCCTGTCGCGGCAAGCCCGATCAACGCGGCATCGCTCGCCTCGGTGAGATTCGTCTGGTTCGTCTCACCGTGGTCCGGCATGGTCTCCTGAGACTCCGCACCGGTCCTGCGCTCGTTTACGCCGGAGCCCGGATTCTGGATTCATTCACCCCGCACGCCTGTGGCGGGTTGCCTCGGGGACGATCAACAGGACGCCGTCGTTTCGCGCATGACCTACTTGACCATAACGCAGGCATTGGCCTGCCTCCCCGAGGTGTACGTACCAGATTCTACCGTACTGGCGCGGATTCGCCGCTTGCCAGCCACGGCCCCCACGGGATGTCAGGCTCGGCCAACCCCAGCGCCTCCCGCCCCTCCGCCACGGTGAACAGCGACCCGGTAACCAGGACCAAGGTCCCGTGAGCTGCGAGGTCCACCGCGTCCGCCACCCGCTCCACCACCGTGACCCGGGGCACCAACGCCTCCGCGACGGCCCCCACCGCAGCGGCTGGTGCCGACCTCGGATGAACGGCCTGCGTCGCGATCACCGCGTCCGCCACCGCTGCCAGCGGCGCCAGCACCGCCTGCAGGTCCTTGTCGCTCGAGCATCCGACGACCAAGGTCACCGCCTCCCCAGGGAATTCCTCCCGCACTGCCGCAGCCAACGCCTCCGCTGCCGCCGGCGTGTGCGCCCCGTCAAGGACATAGGTCACCCCATCGCGCTCCACCCGCTCAAACCGTCCCGGCCAACTCGCACCTGACAGACCGCACTCAAGCTCGGCGCTCGTGAGGGCCTGATCAAACAACCAACTCGCGGCCACCGCAGTCCCGGCGTTCTCCAATTGGAACGAGCCAGCCAAGCCCAACCGCACCGGCCCCACCTCGCCCCATGGCCCGATGATCGTGGCTTCCTGCCACGTCCCCTCCACCTGCCAATCCCGATCGGCGACCAGCATCGGTGCGCCTACCGCTCGGCAACGCGCGACCACCTGCGTCATCGCTTCCGCTGGATTCGGCCCGATGGCGATCGGCACTCCGGGCTTGATGATGCCGCTCTTGGTCTGCGCGATCTCGGCCAGCGTTGCCCCGAGGATCGCCGTGTGCTCCAAGTCGATCCGCGTCATCGCACACGCATGGGGAAACACCACATTCGTCGCGTCAAACTCCCCACCCATCCCGACCTCGAGCACGGTGACCGCGCATCCAGCCTCCGCGAACGCCAGCAACCCCATCGTCGTCAGGAACTCGAACGTGGTGACCGCCCCAAGATCCGACTTAGTCTCCTCAAGGTCACGCGCTGCTGCCTCCACCGCGTCAGTCAGCCGAACGAATTGCGCTTCAGTGATTGGCTCGCCATCGATCGTGATCCGCTCGCGATAGGTGTGGAGGTGCGGGGAGGTGTAGAGCCCCGTCTTCTTCCCGTGCGCGCGTGCGATGGCCGCACACATCGCCGCCGTCGACCCTTTCCCCTTGGATCCGGTGAGGTGGAGAATGTGCTGCTCACGGTCCGGCGACCCCAGCCGCTCCAGCAACGCCCGCATCCGCACCAGTCCACGCGCCGCATCGGCCCGTGACGTCGCTGGCGCGGTGATCATCCCGCGTTCGTACGCAGATCGCCGCCAGAGGTGCCCTAATGAGGCTTGATAGCGCGGATGATGATCAGCCATGCGCACCCTCATTCTCTCGTTCAGACGCTCGTGCGCTCACGGGCCACAACAGTACCCGAAGTACCCCGCAACGCATTGCCGATGCGTCCGTCGCGCGTCACGCTGCGTATATCCCACGAGGTCGTCGCGGTAACGATGACCATCGCCGTGCGCTCTGATGATGAGCACACGCCGCTTACGCGGGGAGGCCCATTGATCCAACCGTTGACAGCACCCCGCTTCCATTGCGCCGCCGATGCATTCTTGGCAAGGCATGACCATGCCTAGGCGCATGGGGTCCCGTGTCGATCGCTCTGCGGGTCCAGCCCCGTTCTCGGCGGAGTGGACCCGGATGCCCGACAAGGCTCCCGTCACCCGTCCGCTCTTCAGCCTCCCCACCTGGATGCCCGGTGAGCGCCTCCTCAGTGCGGGCCTCGTCCTCCTGCTCACGATCATCGTCGCGCTGATCGCCGTCTGGCCGGGCGATGCCAACATCGGCGCACGCGTCACCCGACCATCTGCCGAGGAAACCTTGCCGAGCGTCCCTGGCATGGAACCCACCACGGTTTCACTTGTCGCCGGGCAGGTGATTGCTGGCGCCACTGCGACCGACCCCGCCTCCGGCATCGTCGTGCTCGCCACCCCGGATCTCACCGCCGAGGCCGTCGCCGCTTCCGTCGCCGTGTCTATGGAAACGCACCGCATCATCACGCTCTACGGCCACCCCCACGATCCCAACATGGGCATCCTCGGCGAGCATCCGATGGAAGATCTGCTCCCCATTCTCGAGACCCAACGCAGTGAGTACGAGGCGATCGACCCCTCACGGCCGGTCGTTGGCGCCTTCGAAATAATCGCCACTGTCGCGCAGCAGAAGCCTGGTGCCGATGGTACCTACATCCTCGACACGGACATCGAGACGCTCACCAAGTACGTCGACTTTGCCGCACAGAACAACCTGCTCGTCTTTCTCGACGTCCAAATTGGTCGCGGCACTGTTGCCATGGAGTTCGAAAAAGTCCGCCCGCTCCTTGCCCGGCCCAATGTCCATCTCGCCATCGACCCGGAGTTCTCGATGGACGAAGGGGAGATCCCCGGACAGTCCATCGGGTCGGTCAATGCCAGCAGCATTGCTTATGCCCAAGCCGAACTCGCCGCCATGGTCGAGCAGCTGAACCTGCCCCCGAAGATGCTCATCGTTCACCAATTCCAAGAGGACATGATCACCGACAAGATGGCTCTCACCTCCGTCCCCGGCGTCGAACTCATCATCGATGCCGACGGCTTCGGTGCCCCGGAGATGAAAACAGCGGTCTATGACATCCTCGTCCGTGACGAGCCCGTTGGCTACGCCGGGATCAAACTCTTCTACAAGCAAGACACCCCACTGCTCACCCCGGCCGATGTCCTGAAACTCCTGCCCGCACCGGACGTGATCATTTACCAATAGCCCCGCCAACTCCCGCTTAGCGAATCGCTATCATGCGCCCATCAATTGGGACGTAGGTGATCGCGCAGGAGTCGGCCATGGCATCCACCGGGACCACGTGGGGCATCATCGGGGCGAGCACCATCGCACGGGAGTGGATGGTCCCCGCCATCAACGCCCAGCCCGGCAGCAGGGTCGCCGCGGTCGCCAGTGCCGATTCCACACGAGCCGCCGCCTTCGCGCAGGCGAACGGCATCCCTCGCAGTCACGACACCGTTGCAGCACTCCTCGCCGATCCCTCCATTGACGCCGTCTACATCTCCACCACCAATGAACTCCACCACCCCCAGGCGATAGCTGCCGCCCGCGCAGGAAAGCACGTCCTCTGCGAGAAACCACTCGCGCTCACCCTTGAGGACGCCCGCGCCATGGTCGAAGCCTGCCGGGCTGCCGGTGTCACCATGGGCACCAATCACCATCTCCGCAACGCCGCCTCCCACCGCGCCATCCGCCGCTTGGTGATGGACGGCGCCATCGGCCAACCGCTCGCCGCCAGCGTCTTTCATGCTGTCTACCTGCCGCCTCACCTCCAAGGTTGGCGCATTGATCGCCCCGACGCCGGCGGCGGGGTCATCCTCGACATCACCGTCCACGACGCTGACACCCTCCGCCACGATCTCGGCGACGTCAACGTCCTGGAGATCACCGCGATGACCGCAAGCCACGGCATGGGCCGTGACGGCCTCGAAGACACCGTGATGGGCGTGATGCGTTTCGACAACGGCGTCCTCGCCCAGTTCCACGATGCCTTCACCGTCGCCCACACCGGCACCGGCATCGAGATCCACGGCACCGAGGGATCGATCCTCGGTCGAGATGTGATGACCCAACGCCCGATCGGCACCGTCATCCTCCGCCGCGGCGACCGCGAGGAGATCGTCGACATCGGCCAGCCCAACAACCTCTACGAGCGTTCCGTCGCCCGCTTCGAGGCTGCCATCCGGGGAGACGGCCCACCCGCCGCCACCGGCGAAGATGGCATCGCCTCGCTCGCCGTGGCCCTCGCTGCCCGAGAGAGTGCGAGCACCGGCCGAGCAGTGCGCCTCTGACTTTCAGGCCAACCCTCAGCGGATTTGCGAAACTCATAATGGACCACGAGCGCTGCCCTCTCGGGTGTTCAGACGGGCAGGGGAGGAGCAACCGACATGCCCCCACATGATGGATTTCTGGCCCTCAGTCCTCGCGAGGTGCGCGTCTACGACGCCGCGTTCGCCCGGATGTTTCCCACCGATGCCTCCTCTGCCGGCGCTCGGGAGATCGGCGCCGTGCACTTTCTCGATCAAGCCCTCGCCGGCGCCTATTACGACCACCGCGACACCTACCGGCAGGCTGCGCTCGCCTTCGATGCCGCCGCGCAGGCTCGTTGGGGCCGCCCCTTCGCCGATGGCACCGAATCAGCCCAAGACCAACTCCTCGGCGATCTCGAGCGCGGGAACGTGGCCGGCTGGACCTCCCCCCCGCAAGCGCCGTTCTTCGCGTTGATGCGTCAACACCTCCTCGAGGGACTCTTCAGCGATCCCATCTACGGCGGCAACATCGACAAACTCGGCTGGAAGACGCTTGGCCACCCCGGCATCTGGCTCGAGAACTCCGCCGAGGAGCAACTGCAGGAAACCCCGGTCACCAAGGGCGGAACGATCCAGTCGCTCGCTGACATCGGCTACGCCCTCGGCAAGCAGAAAGTCCACTTCGAGGTTCCGGGGTACGACCCCCAGCGCGGTGCTTCCCCCGCTGCCAAGCACGCCGATGTCGTCCTCGTCGGCGTCGGGGGGGTCGGCGGCATGATCGCCCCGATCCTGTGCAAGGCGGGGCTGAAGGTCGTCGGTCTCGAAGCTGGTCCTTACTGGCTTCCCGATGAGTTCACTCCCGACGAACTCGGCTCGACGTACTACAGCCGTGCCCAGATGGGACCGAAGTTCCTTGCTGAGCAACCCCGCTGGCGCACTGCCGATGGCGAACCCACGCAGGAGATCACCTACTCCCTCGGTCGCATGATGAACGGGGTTGGCGGTTCGGTCATCCACTATGGCGCATGGCTCCGACGGTTCCACCCACATCACTTGCGCCTCCGCTCATATGCCGAGGAGCGCTGGGGGAAGAACGCCCTCCCCGAGGACTGCACCACCATCGACTGGGCCGTCGGCTACGACGAACTCGAGCCCTACTTCTGCGAGGCAGAGTGGGCCGCCGCCGTCACCCGCACCGACAACAATCCCTTCCCCCCGCGCAGCAAAGACGCTCCCATGCCGCCGATGCGTCCCTTCCGCATGGGCGAGATCTTCCGCAAGGCCACAGAGGCGATGGGCTACCACCCCCACATGGTTCCCATCGGCATGAACACCGAACCCTTTGCCGGGTTCCCGGAGACCACCTACTGCGCGTGGAACAACGGCTTCGGCTCGTGGACCGGTGACAAGTGGCACCCCGGGCTCACCTCGGTTCCTGAAGCGCTCGCCACCGGCAACTTCGATCTCCGCACCCACTGTCGCGTCACGCGCGTCATCACCAACGCGGAGGGCCGTGCCACCGGCGTCGAGTACATCGACGCCCTCGGCAAGCGGCAGGTCCAAACGGCGGACACCGTCATCCTCGCCGCCTACACCTTCGAGAACGTCCGCCTCATGTTCCTCTCCGCCGATGCCAAACATCCGGACGGCATCGGCAACGCTTCCGGCCAACTCGGCAAGCACTACATGGTGAAGATGTTCACCCACGTCGACGGCTTCTGCCCCGACATCATCTTCAATCGCCACACCGGACCAGCCGCCCAAGCGGTGGTCATGGACGATCTCGTGAGTGATCAGTTCGATTCCTTCGCCCACGGGTTCATCGGCGGTGGCACCCTCGGCGCCGAGAATCAATTCCTCCCGCTCCAGATCGCGCGGGAAAGTCTCCCTGCTGATGTCCCGAGTTGGGGAGCGAAATACAAGGAGCACCTCCTCGAGTGGCAGCACATCGGGGTTGTCCGCTGTCAGCCTGACGCGCTCTCGTACAACGCCAATTTCCTCGACATCGATCCGGACTACCGCGATCGCTCCGGCGTCGGCGATCCGGTCCTGCGCGTGACCTACGAACTCAAGGCCAATGAACTCCGACAAGCCGAGTACTTCGGCACCAAGAGCGAAGAGATCCTTCACGCGATGGGCGCCACCAAGACGTGGCAAGGCCCGTATTTCACCGGGGCCGGAAGTTCGCACGACCTCGGTGGAACCCGCTTCGGGAACGACCCCGCGATCAACGTGCTCGATCGCAACCTCCGCGTCCACGACACCCCCGGCCTGTACGTCTTCAGCGGGTCTGCCCTACCGACGTGCGCTGGCATCAATCCAACCCTTTCGATATGGGCACTCTGTCTCCACGCGGCGCACGGCCTGGTCGATCGCCTCACCAAGGGAGAGGAACGGTGACGAGCGATCCCCGCGTCCGCACCGATCGTGACGGCGTCGTCGCCACCATCACCATCGATCGGCCTGACAAACTCAACGCGCTCGATCCTGCGATGCTCGCCGCCCTCGACCTCACCCTCGCGGAGATCGATCGTGATCCCGCCCTGCGTGTGGTGGTCCTCACCGGAGGAGGGGAGAAAGCCTTCTGTGTCGGGGCCGACATTGGCGCCTGGTCGGCCCTCGAACCACTCGACATGTGGCGCTCGTGGGTGCGCGAGGGGCACCGTGTCTTCGATCGCCTCGCCGGCCTCCGCCAGCCGACCATCGCGGCCATCAACGGCTACTGTTTCGGCGGCGGCCTTGAGCTCGCGCTCGCCTGCGACCTCCGCGTGATGGCCACCGAGACCGCGCTCGCATTCCCCGAGACCAAGATCGCCACCCTCCCGGGTTGGGCCGGCACCCGACGGCTGCCGGAACTCATCGGGCCCGCGCGGGCCAAGCAGATGGTCTTCACCGGTGCTCGCGTCGATGCCCCTACCGCCCTGCAATGGGGACTCGCCAATGAGATCCTCCCTGCAGCGGATGTTCTGGCGCGTGCGCACTCACTCGCGCAGGAGATCAGCGCTAACGCCCCCGTCGCGCTCCAACTTGCAAAGGCGGCCATCGATGGCGCCCCCGCAACGTTGGAGGCCATCGCAGGCGCGCTCGCCGCTTCCACCATGGATGGGAAAGAAGGCATCGCCGCCTTCCGGGAAAAACGCCCCCCGACCTTCACGGGCGAGTAGACGAAACAGGAGCAATGTTCAATGGCACACGAACTCTCGGGCACCCTCGAGCAACGCGCCGACCAAGCCCTCCGCTTCGCCCAACACCAAGTGCTCGGCCTCATCACCCGCGATCCGGACTACTTCCCGCTCTACACCGAGCAGGGCAAGTGGCGGCACGGCAAGCAGTCTTGGACCAATTGGTGCGAGGGATTCCTCGGCGGCATGATGTGGATCTTCACTCGCCGCTACAACGACCCCGAGTGGCGCGCCCGCGCCGAGCACTACTCGCTCCTTGTCGAGGAGCGCCAGCATGACCGCAATGTGCACGATCTCGGCTTCGTCTTCTGGTCCACCTGGAAGCGCTGGTACGACCTCGACGGCGACCCGGCCATCAAGGAGCGGGTCATCACGGCCGGCCAGACGATGGGGCTGCGCTACAACCCGAACGGGAAGTACCTGCGCTCATTCGTCGCCCCCGAGAGTTGCTTCATCGACATCATGATGAACATCGGAATCATCTATTACGCGGCCCAGCAGTCGGACAACGCTGATCTCCTCGATCGCGTCAACAACCACTGCCTCACCACCCGCCGCTATCTCGTCCGCGGCGACGGCAGCACCTCCCACGAAGGCATCTTCAACACCGAGACCGGCGAGTTCCTCCGCCAGACCACGCATCAGGGTTGGCGCGATGACTCCTCCTGGGCCCGCGGCCAGACCTGGGCCCTCTACGGCTTCGGCACCGCCTACCGCTTCACCCAAGACCCCCGCTTCCTCGACACTGC
>JAPOLF010000150.1 GCA_029977305.1 bacterium
TGCGATCCCTGTCAGGGGCCGCGTGGTCAGCACTTGATCGCCGGCCATGACCACCAAGTCGCCCGCATCGCCGGAGAGGCGAAGACGGAACGCATCGTCCATGGCGTCGATCGGCACGGGAATAAGCCCCGTCGGGGGCAAGGCGACCTGCCACGCAGCCAGTTCCGCGTCGAGCGTCGGAAAGGTTCCGGGGAGAGAGGGATCGACCCACGCGTAGGCTTGGGTCACCGTATCGATGACCCGGCGGGTGTCGTCGAAGCGGGCCGGGCTATGCGTGCCGAATTCGTCGGTGGTCAACTCAGAGCCGAGCACCACGGTGATCAACAAGTTTCCTCCCGTGATCGTGGCCGTGATCAGGCACCCTCCCGCGAGATCTGTGGTGCCCGTCTTCACCCCGAGTGCATACCCGTCGAGCAGGAAGTCGTTGGTGGTGTGAATCGGGTAGCCACCGGGCGGCACGGTGGAGGGCAGCACTTCCGAGATGGTGCCGACGATCTCCGCGAAGACCGGGTTGCGCATCGCTTCGACGGTGAGCATCGCCAAGTCCCGCGGACTGGAATACTGCCCGTCGCTGTCCAATCCGGATGGGTTGTCGAAGTGGGTCTGCGACAGTCCGAGATCGGACGCCATGGCATTCATGGCGTCGACAAACGCGGACACCTCCGCACCCGGGGCGGCCCCGAGTGCCGTACCACCAGCGAAGCGCGCAAGCGCCTTGGAAGCATCATTGCCCGATGCGATCAACATCCCCGCGAGCAGATCGCGCACCGAGAGCACGTCGCCGGCGATGAGACCGACACGGGATTCCTCCATGGACGCCAAGTCGGACGGATCGATCGTCACCATCGCGTTCAGATCGAGCAAATTCATGGCGACCAGTGCCGTCGCAACCTTCGTCAGGCTGGCCGGAGGGCGTGGCACGTCCGCTTCGAGCCCCAGAAGGGGCACACCAGCGGTGGCGTCGTAGACGTATACGGCTTGTGCGCTGGTGGACGGCGCGGTCGGGGGCTGCCACTGCTCCAAGGCCGACGCCATGGGGGCGCTCCACCTCGGCATCGACGCGGCCGCAGCGATCACGGCGGCCACGAGGGCGCGTCGAGTCAGGCGAGAACGCGCAACCCAGACCTGCGGTTTGTGGGGGGTGGAGTACACTCGAGTCATCTAGGCTGTCCGTGGCTGAGGCTGATCTCTGAGGCGAAGTGTACCCCGCTGATCGCACCGTAACCATTGCAGCGCTGAGCGACCTCCACGTGCGGGAAGGGGAGGAATCGGCGTGGGCGTCAATTGTCCGCAACGTGCCGGCCGATGCCGATGTGTTGATCATCGCTGGGGACATGACCGAGAACGGCTGGCTCGGCGAGGCTGAGGCATCAGCAGCAATGCTTGCCGAAGTCTCGGCGCCCATGGTCGCGGTCCTCGGGAATCACGATTTGCGGGGACTGCGCCGGAAAGCCTTCCGCGAGGTGTTTGAACGAGTTGGGGTGCAGATCTTGGTGGATGATCCGATCGTGGTGCCGACACGCTCCGGCGTTGATCTGGGCATCGCGGGTGTGGCCGGATCAGGCGGCGGATTCACCATGCTGGCGGAGGATGGGCCAATCCCTGCACGCGCCCTGCGCTCCATGGCGTTGCGAATGCGGCGCGAAGCCCTGAAACTCGATGAAGCCCTCGCTGAATTGAAGACGCCGATCCGGATTGCCGTCTCGCACTTCGCACCGACAGAGACCACCTTGGGTGCTGAGCCGTCGTCCAAATGGTGGATGCTCGGTAATCGCGATCTCGGTCGCGTGGCGGACCGCCATGGGGTTGATCTTTTCCTGCATGGGCATGCGCACTTAGGGTCGCCCGTCGGTGAGACAGAAGGCGGGATTCCGGTGCGCAACGTCGCCCTCCCGGTCAACGGGGATGTGGTCGTGATCACGTTGCCGGTGCCGGAGATGGCAATGCCCCGCTGATGGCGGCACCGATGGTCCGATTGGATGGATTGGTCAATCCCTACGGCCCCGTCCTCGCTGCGCGCGAGGCACTGGCCACCCGAGATGCCGACCATCCCGCTGCAGCCTCGGCGCTCGAGGAGGTTACCGAAGCGATCGCTCGCCATATCGGGTTGCCCAGAGCTTGGGTTCGATTGTGGTCTGGTACCGCTCTCGGGCCTCCAGCTGCGAAACCCGTCCTTCGCCTGCCGCCAGCGGGAGAGCTTCCGACGCTGCTTGCGGACGATGCTGCGACATCGATTCGGCTCTGGCGAGGGGAGGGGTTCCGGCCAGACTTGGATCTCGAATCAGTCTCGGAACTGCCGAGCGGGGCATGGGCAGAGGTCGCGGTCCCGCATGATCCTTCCGGTGCGCTGCTGCCTATTCAAGGGGCTGTGAGGCTCACACGAGGGGCGGCGATGGTGGTGATCGACGAACGCCTCGGCGGTTATGGCCCGCGGTCGTTCGTCATGTTGGCACGGGAATACGACACGGTCGTGGTGGCGCAGTCACTTGCCGGTGCGGCCGGACTTGGGCAATGGGACCGGGGGTGGGTCGTCGGGTCTCCGCGAGCACTGGCGCAATTACCCCTGACTGAGGCATCACCTTGGACACGCGGAGAGGTGCTCGCACACCTTGCGACGCTCGCCGATTGGGAGGCTGTGGAGCAGCAGGTGCGCAGGGTGCGCGAGGAGCGCTCTCGACTCTTTCGCATGGTGCGGAAGTTCAACCTGCTCACACCGATCCCGTCGTGGGCAGGGTTTTTGCTCTGTCGTGTCGAGCGCGGAAGCGCTGAACAGGTTGCGCGGTTGCTTGATGACCGCGGGGTGCGAATTCACGTGCCGAATGTCGAGGGAACGGGGGAATTCATTCGAATCGGCGTCGGCACGCCACATGACACCGATCGCTTGCGCGAGGCCCTCGTGGACGTTGCCAACGCCTTGTGAGACGCGCCACTTAGTCCCCTGCCGCACTGGCCACGGCCAGACGCTGCACCTCGAACAGATCCTTCAACCCGATTGCCGCGGCATCCAGAAGGTCATTGAGCGACTCGCGGGAGAAGGTGGCCCCTTCCGCGGTGGCTTGCACTTCCACGAGTTGCCCATCCGCCGTCATCACCACGTTGGCATCGACATCGGCGGTGGAGTCCTCGGCGTACATCAGGTCGACCACGGGGTCCCCACCAACGATGCCGACACTCAGCGCAGCCACCTGACTCAGCAGCGGATTGCGCCGCACAGCGCCCGCCTTGCGGAGGCCATTGATCGCGATCGCCATCGCCACATAGGCGCCTGTGATGGCGGCGCACCGCGTTCCGGCATCAGCCTGCAAGACATCGCAGTCAAGGATGACTTGGCGCTCGCCCAGCGCCTCAAGGTCAACCACCGCGCGAAGTGATCGCCCGATCAACCGCTGGATTTCGATGGTGCGACCGCCTTGCTTGCCGATCGATGCTTCGCGATCCGATCGCCGCTCGGTGGCCCGCGGGAGCATGCTGTACTCTGCGGTGACCCAGCCTTTGCCTCCTCCCGCAAGCCAACGTGGCACACGTTCGTCGACCGACGCCGTGATGTGGACGTGGGTATGCCCTTGCCGGATCAGGACCGACCCCTCGGCGAAGCGGGAGACCCCGGTGACGATCTCAATCGGTCTCAGGTCAAAGGATCCGCGACCATCGGGACGCACGATCATGAGTGTTGCTCTCCCGCCATCGTGGCTTTCCATGCCGCGCGGATACGCTCCATGCGCTCACGCAGGTCGCGTTCGAATCCTCGGTCCGTCGGGTGGTAGTACGTCGCGCCCTTGATGTTGTCTGGCAGTCCTTGCTGATACACGAGACCACCGTCGAAATCATGCGCGTACTTGTATCCGGCACCGTAGCCAACGTCCTTCATCAATGAGGTCGGCGCATTCCGGAGATGGAGCGGCACCGGGTCATTGCGGGTCGCGGCCACATCGTGCTGCGCCTGCTTGTAGGCGGTGTAGATCGCGTTGGATTTCGGCGCCAGCGCCAAATAGGCCGTGAGTTCGGCCAGCGCGAGTGCACCCTCTGGCAGTCCCAAGAAATGCACCGCCTGCTGGGCCGCGACCGCCACTTGCAATGCCTGCGGATCGGCAAGTCCGACATCCTCGGACGCGAATCGCACCAACCTCCGAGCGACGTAGAGCGGATCGTCTCCGCGCTCGAGCATGCGGGCCAACCAGTAGAGCGATGCATCCACATCGGATCCGCGCATCGTCTTGTGCAGCGCCGAGATGGCATCGAAGTGATCGTCGCCGTCCTTGTCGTAGGTGGCGGCTCGTCGCTGCGCAGCTTGCGCGATCTGCTCGACGGTGATGGTCGCGCCTTGATCACTAGCCGCAGCCGCCCACTCAACAGTCCCGAGGGCCCAGCGTGCGTCGCCATTCGCATAGTTCGCGGCGAAGGCGAGGGCGTCGGGGGTGATGGTCAGGTTGCGCTCGCCGAGCCCACGGTCAGAATCCGTCAGCGCCCGTTCGATGAGGCGCATGATGTCGTCATCGGTGAGCGCGGAGAGCATCACCACGCGAGCACGCGAGAGCAGGGGAGCGTTGACCTCGAAACTGGGATTCTCGGTCGTCGCACCGACGAGGATGACCGTTCCGTCCTCCACGTGGGGCAGGAGGGCGTCTTGCTGTGCTTTGTTGAATCGGTGGATTTCGTCCACGAACAGCACCGTGCGCCGGCCATTCATGCCGAGGCGATCTTGCGCTTCCTTGATCGCCTGACGGATGTCGGCGACCCCAGAGGTGACCGCGCTCAGCGGCACGAATTCCGCCTTCGTCGTCGAGGCGATGATCCGTGCCACGGTGGTCTTCCCGCAGCCGGGAGGGCCCCAAAGGATGATCGAGCTGAGCCGATCCGCCTCGATGGCACGGCGCAGCATAGTGCCGGGGCCGATCACATCCTCGTGGCCCACCAGGTCGTCGAGCGTGCGTGGACGCATCCGCGCCGCGAGTGGGGCGCGCCGTTCAAGTTCTTGGCGTCGGTTGGCTTCGAAGAGATCCATGCAGGCGATCTCAGGATTCCGCGTCGCGGTCGAGTTCGGCGCTGAGGGCCTCCATTTTGGC
>JAPOLF010000151.1 GCA_029977305.1 bacterium
GCAATGGAGAGGTTGCCGAGGCGTATCGGCGATTGCTGCCGGCGGCGTCGCGTCGCAAGTACTCCGACGCGCGATTGGCGCGGATGCGGTACTCGATGTCGTTGGTCGTCATCTACTTCGGGACGGATCGGCAGTACCGAGGCACGGACGGCCCGAAACTCGCGCATCACGACATCATTCTCGGTCCACGATACGGTCCGCTGCTGAACGACATCTTCAATCGCAAAGTGTTGGCGGATGACTTCTCGCTCTATCTGCATGTGCCCACACTGACCGACCCCTCGCTCGCGCCAGAGGGCTGCGACGCGTTCTACGTGCTCTCACCGGTGCCGCACCTCGGTGCGAACGTGGACTGGGCGACCGCGGCGAAACCGTATCGCGATGCCATCATGGGATTCCTCGAGCGGAACTACCTGCCGGGGCTGTCTCGTCATCTCGTGACCGAGCGGATGATCGATCCGCGGCACTTCCAGACCGACCTGAACTCGTATCTGGGCTCGGCGTTCTCGGTGGAACCGATCCTGACCCAGTCCGCATGGTTCCGGCCGCACAACCGATCCGAGGAATTGCCGAACCTTTATTTCGTCGGGGCTGGGACGCATCCGGGGGCGGGTCTCCCGGGGGTGTTGTCGTCGGCGAAGATCGCGGATGACCTCATCGAGGAGAGCCTGTCGACGCCACGCGCGGTTGGCCGATCACCGCGATGAGCCAGTACACGATCCAGATCGGCATCGCCAAGACCGGCAAGTACGCGAGCCGCGAGAGCGGCGACACGATCGAGATGGTCGAGCGTCCTGCCGGTGGCATCTCGGTCGTGGTAGTAGATGGCCAAGGATCTGGCAAGGCGGCGAAGGCGTTGAGCATGATCGTGTCGTCCCGCGCGGTGGCGATGCTGGCCGAGGGGGTGCGAGACGGGGCCGTGGTGCGGGGGCTGAACGACATCCTCTTCGCCATGCGACGCGGCCAGGTGTCAGCATCCCTGGACTTGCTATCGATCGACACCAAGACGCAGACCTTGGTGGTGTCGCGCATGAGCGTCACCCCGGTGGTGGTGCGAGTCGGTGGGGAGTTCACCGTTTTGTCGCCGACGGAGCGCGTGCTCGGCACCCACCACCTCGCGGGACCAGAGGTGCAGACGTGGGATCTCGAGCCGGGCATGGTGGTGATCGCCTGCACCGACGGGGTCATCGGAGCCGGGCGCAAGTCTGGTGACGGGGACTTCGACGTGGTGCGGTGGCTCTATGACCAACCGGCGGATCAGTCGGCGGATGACCTCGCGGATGCCGCGCTGGGTGAGGCGCTCCGTCGCGATGCGATGAAGCCTGGGGATGACATGGCGTTGGCGGTGATCCGGGTGGTGGAAGGCGCAGCGGAGCCCGCGGTGCGCCGCGTCAGCCTCGACCTCCCGCTGGTCTGACACCATGATTGATTCCGGCTCTGCCGCTCCCTCTCCTCCCCGTTCGGCGTCACCCCGGGTGGTGGTGGTCGGGACCTGTGCCTCCGGGAAGAGTTCGCTCGTCGCCACGCTGAAAGCGGCTGGGATTCAGGCGATGGCGGTCAGCCAAGAGCACAGCGCCGTGCGGGAGCTATGGGATCGCACGTCACCCACGCACGTGATCTTGCTCGAGACAGATGTGGAGACCATCCGGTCTCGGCGGAGCGACCCTGCGTGGCCGGTGTGGTTGTTCGAGGAGCAATCGGCGCGGCTGGCATCAGCACGGGCACATGCGACGCTGGTGATCGATACCCGCAACCTGTCCAAGGATGAGGTGGTCGCTGCCGCGCTCTCGCACGTGACAAGCAGCCGACGGTCAGCCCCTAATTCGGACTGAAGCCGCGGCCGGGGTGCGCGGAGGGTGATCCGGCGGCGCCGAGGTTCCTCAGCACGGATCGCTCGGTGCGGAGATGCGTCACGAGGTCGCCGAGCAATTGCGCCAGCGTGGTGGCTTCGAGCAGAAGTTGTCGGGAGGGAGCGGTCATCGGCAGCAATTCGGCCAGTTCCCATCCAAGCGCCTGCTGATCCTCTGGCAAATCCAGTGCGATCTCTTCCGCCCCAGTGATCGCGCGCACGTCCGAGACATAGGCTTGGAAGAGCGATGACACCTGCACCTTGATGGCGACAATCTGTTCCTGCTCCTCGCTCGCGGTGGCAAGGTCAGGCAACCAGTCCACATCGGCGCTCGGAAAGCCAGTGGACCAGTCCGCATCGTTGAACACGAACCGGCGCGTGCCGCGGACCACGATATCGGACCGCCCGTCCGGGTACTGCCCCGAGGCAACAAGGGTCGCTGCTGTCCCGACCTTGGCAAGTTGCGGCACCTCCGCGGTGGCAGCGACCTCGTGGCCGTGGGTGATCAGCACAATGCCAAAGGCCGGGTCGAATCCTGCCCGCTCGGCGAGGAGTCGGCGGTAGCGCTCCTCAAAAATGTGCAGCGGCAGCACCATTCCCGGGAAAAGCACGGTGTTGAGCGGGAAAAGCGGCAGCGATTTGCCCATATTCGCCCTCGAAATGTGCGTTCGCGGGAAGCAGGCCACGGTTTGCCGCTCGCCGCGCGCGGGACTATCATCGCCCCATGAAGACACTTCACATGGTCCCACATCGTCGTTCGCTTGTTGCCGTCCTCGCGATGGTGGCGCTCTTGTTGCCGATGGCGTGGTCCACGACGGCCGCGCAAGATGCGACCCCCGTGGCGGATGCCTGGACGGTGATCGAGGCGGAGCCTCCCACATTGATTGGCAAGCCGAGCGGTGACCAGACGCTGCACCTCGCAGGTCCGGTCGGCGATCTCGGGAGCCTTGATCCGGCGTTCGCGCGGGACCTCACGGCCGCGTTCTTCGCGCGGCAGGTGTTCTCCGGCCTCACCGCGTTTGACGCCGAGATGAACGCGGTCCCCGCCCTCGCCGAGAAGATCGAGATCAGCCCTGATGGCACGGTGTATCGCTTCACCCTGCGCGAGGGTGCAACGTTCCATGACGGTCGGGCGGTGACGGCAGATGATGTGGTGGCATCGTTCGCACGTGCGCTGAATCCGGACACGGCTGGGGGCGATATCACCGCGCTCGGCGGTCCGACGTTCCTGTCGGACATCGTCGGATCGGATGAGTTGATGCGGGGGGAAACCGACGTGCTCTCCGGCGCGACGGTGATCGACGACCGCACCGTGGAACTCACCTTGAAGGCGCCGCGGTCGACGTTCCTGATGAAGCTCGCAGGTGCGCCCGCGGTGATCGTGGACACGACGCAGACATCGGATCCCGATTGGTGGCGAACGCCGAATGGCACTGGACCGTTCTGGGTCACGGAGTGGGCGCCGGAAGACCATCTGACGATGACCAAGTTCGAGGGCTACCTGCCGAGCCCGGCGTATCTCGACACGGTGGAGTTCCGTCTCGGGCCGATGGCCGGCAACCCGTTCAACCTTTACCAGTCGAATCAGATCGACATGACCGATCTGCCGGGCTCCTGGTTGACACGGGTGCAGGATGATCCTGAGCTTGCCAACCAGTTGCTGACGGCACCGATGCTCTCAACGAGTTACATCGCATTCCGCGACGATGTCGCACCGATGGACGACCCGGCGGTGCGCAAAGCGGTGGCGTTGGCGTTCCCGCGCGAGCAACTCGCCGAAGTCTCCTACGCGGGGTTGGCGCGCCCAGCCTACGGGCTGCTGCCGCCGGGACTGTTGGAACGCACGTGGGAGGTCACCGGGAACGAGTACGACCTCGAGGCGGCGAAGGCGGCGCTCGCGTCGTCAACCTATGCACAGAGCGGCGAACCGATCCCCCCGATTCAGGTGTTCGGGGCGGGGCCGTGGGTGGCAGAGGTGCTGCGCGAGACGGTCGGGGAGGATCTCGGGCTGGAGTTCGAGGTGATCGACGCGGACTGGCCGACGTTGATCGACCGACTCGGCAAGCAGGACCTGCCGGCGTTCGAGCTGCTGTGGCAGGCGGATTACCCGGATCCGGAATCGTTCCTGTGGTCGCTCTTCGGGAGCGACAGCCCGGACAACTACAGCGGATACAGCAACCCGGAGTTCGATGCCCTCCTCGAGGAGGCGCGGAACACGTTGGACCCGGATGCCCGAGCAGCAATCTACGATGAGGCGCACCAGTTGCTCATCGATGACGGCGTCGTGCTGACGATCGTGCATGACGTGCGGTACAGCATGCACAAGCCGTGGGTGAAGGGTGTCGAGATGACGCCCCTTGGACTGCTGGACCTCTCCTCGATCTGGATCGAGCGCTGAGGTGGCGGTGATCACGCGGATGCCGGGTGAACCACTCACCCCGGCACCGAACGTCGCGACGCTGACGGCGGCCGACGTCCCGCGGTTGAGACTACGGCACGCTCATCATGAACGCGAAGTGATCGATCAGGTGGAGGCGTTTCCGGGGCGGTCTGTGTGGATTCCCGAGACGCTGGAGTATCTGGTGGTCACGCCATGGCGACATCGCTATGAGATCGCCCATGTCGAAGACATGGAGGCGACTCGACACGCTGAAGCACTGACGACCGCCGCGGCCGAGCGCTGCGCCAATGCTGGAGATGCGCTCTTCCTGACGCTCGACATCTTGGAGACGCGACCGGACTCGTTCTACGAGGCAAGCGGTTTGCAGTGCATCGAGGAAATCCTGACCTACGATTTGCCGCGGCACGGACGGGCGGTTTCAGCGGCGCCGGCGCTGCGGGTGATCGAGGCGGATCCGCGGGATCCTGAGCATCTGACCGAGTTGCGACGTCTCGACCACGCGGCGTTTCCCTGGCTGTGGCAGAACAGCGACGACGAATTCCGCCATTACCGAGGGGTGCCGGGCGTGCGAATTGGCATCGGGATGATGGGCGGGCGGGCAGTTTCGTATTTTGGCGTGACTGCATTCTCCGGCTGGGGGCATCTCGATCGGATCGCGGTGGATCCTTCCCTGCAGGGGCGCGGCATCGGGCGTGAGACTTTGGCGCGGGCGACGGAGGTACTCTTCTCGCTCGGTGCGCAGCGCGTCGGCCTGAGCACTCAATCCACGAACACGATCTCACA
>JAPOLF010000152.1 GCA_029977305.1 bacterium
GCCGGTGGCCCGCTCGCAATGGCCGCAGGAGCGTCGGTTCCGCTGCATGTTTCCAGACTCGACCGAGAGGGCCGGATGCGCCCGTGGCCTAGAGCGCGTTGGCCCCACCCGGTCCCATCCCGAACCCGGTCGTGACCCAACGCAGCGCCGGAAAGTACTATGCGGGCGACTGCATGGGAGGCTAGGCCGCCGCGGGCACACCAGACCTTCCGCATCATTCTCAGGAATCCATCGCACCGTGCCGCGGGGTGGAGCAGCGGCAGCTCGTTGGGCTCATAACCCAAAGGTCGGGGGTTCGAATCCCTCCCCCGCTACCAACATCAGACGACCGGATCGACATCGATCCGGTCGTTTTGTTCGTTCTTTTCCGGGAATCGGTTCAGTCTCCCAGCAGCAACGCGACCAAGTGATCAAGTTGCTCCCGCTCCGCGCGGCTCAGGTGCAGCTGCACCCGGTTGTTCGCGGTCACCGCCGCGAAGACGGATTCGCGCATGCGGATCCCACTGCGGGTCAACTTCAACAGCTGGACTCGGCGATCGGCGCCGGGCACCCGTTGGATGAACCCCCGCCCCTCGAGCTCGTCAGCTATGCGAGTGATGTACGACTGATCGCAGGTCAGGCGATCCGAGAGGACCCGCATCGGGACGGGTTCATCCATCAGCAACAACGCCCGAGCCGCGGGGACGGAGAGCTCGAAGGGCAGGATCGCCTCGGCGAAATCCGCCTTCAGCCGCTCAGCCGCCTGGACAAGGCGCACTCCGAGTTCGCGCGATGCGTTGACTTCATCCATGAGCCGATCCTACGCCTGCCGCACCACCGGGTCAACAGTTGACAATGTCAAGCATCGTCGTTACGATTGCTAGACAGAGTCAATGATGGAGCGAATCAACAACCTTGGAGGGACATTCCGTATGAGTCAGACCTTCATCGTCATCGCGAGATTCAAAGCCGGGACCGACATGCGCGAGGTGTTCGCCGTCGCGCAGGAGGAGCAGGCCCGGGTCGCAGTCCTCGCTGCTGAGGGCAGCTTGGGGGCGATTCATCTGTCGCTCGAGCGGCAGACCGTGTTCTTCGAAACGTTCGCCGATTCCGTCGATGGTGCAACCGCCGTCATTCAATCGCTGCCCATGTCCAAGTGGTGGGATCTCGATGTCTATCCCACCGCTCTGCCAGCGTCACGGGATTAGCCCGGGCGACCGCCACAGATGCTGTAGCTGGAACGTGAAGTGAAGGAGAGTTCGCCATGTCCGTGTTCACCGAGGCAGAGTTGGCCTACCTTCGGACGCAGCCGTTGATGCGCTTCGCATCGGCCTCGACCACCGGTCGTCCCGATGTGGCTCCGGTCGTCTTCGAGGTCGAGGATGGCGACATCCTGACGGCTGGCTTCGACATCACCCACACGATCCGCTATCGCAACATCCAATCGAATCCGCGGGCGACGCTGGTGGTCGATGACTTGGCGTCGGTCAATCCGTGGTCCCCGCGTGGCCTCAAGATCACCGGGCGATGCGTCATCGAGGCCAGCACGAACGGCGAGCGCTTCCGGATCACGCCGGAGCGGATCGTCAGCTGGGGGATCAATGACACCACGCCGGGCATCCCCAAGATGGAGCGCCGCACCATCGAGCGTTAGGGCCCGCCAGTTCACCGGGCTGCTGAATGCGCCGCATGACGAGAGTCGCCAACCGCCTCTGTCACCGGGGGCGGTGGGCGATGACCATGATCGCCTCACTTGGCAGCATCAGGTGATCACCCACGCGGTACTGCTCCAAGCAGGCGATGACGGTGCGCTCCGCGTCCTCCCGCTCTGCCGGAGACATTGCCGCGACTGCGGTTGCGAACGTCTCCTCCTCGATCATGCGCGCCCATTCCTCCCGGGGATCATCGAGCCGGAACGTGTGCGTGACGCGATGGACGCAGCGATCGGTGAATCCTGCCTCGGCCACCAACCCCTCGATCAGCCCTGGCTTGCCCATGCTCAGCGGCGAGCTTTTCGGTGCGTCGGGTGAGGCGGGTGGCTCGCCGATGATCTGCCGCAGCGCCCGCATCGCGGTGAAGTGCGCCACCTTGTCCGGGGTGCTCCACACCGCCACCCCAAGCGTCCCACCGGGGACGAGCACCCGCCGCATCTCCCGCAAGCAGGCAAGTGGATCAGGCATGAACATCAAGCCGAATTGACAGAGGACGATGTCGAAGGCCGCATCGTCGAGGGCGAGGTCGTCACCGGGCATCGCGGCGAACGGGATCGCCGGGATGCCGGCTTCGGCAGCCGCACGGTCGACAAAGGGCGCCCATGTCGGTACCAGATCCGTTGCCAGAACGGTGCCCGTCACCCCGGTGATCTTCCCCGCGGCGATCGCCACGACACCCGGACCGGCGGCCACATCGAGCACGCGGCTCCCTGACTGGACTCCGGAGAGTCGGACGAGATCTGCGGCAAAGGGGGTGTTCTTCGGGACGGCGTAGGTCGCGTAGCGATCCGCCCGCGCAGACCATGCGTGGCGTTCCCGATCGAGCTCTTCCGCTTGAGGCATGGTGCTGCTCGCCTTCATGAATGCGCGGATGTCTCCGCCATGATGGCACGGTCCCCGCTGAACGTGGATTTCCTAGGATGGGACACAGCGGAAGGTGGCGATCCGATCCGACATCACGGTCGTCGTGGTCTCCCGCGTCGAGCCACTGGCGACGAAGGTGTCGACGCTGTCGTAACCACTGCTGGCATACCCGGCGGTCGGCACATGGCGGTGGTCGTCATAGCGGTAGAGCGCATAGCGGGTTCCCGGGGTGAGGTCCTCGATGGTCAGTGCAAGATCCAGCTTCTCCGCTGATGCGCCGGCCATGATGTTCGGTTCGCGATTCCCGTCGAGGGCAAGCCGCACAGGGCGGGCATCGCCGCTCTGATCGATGATGCCGGTGATGGCGCAACCGAAATCGACGCGGGTCGGGATGCAGAACTCATGTTCGCGACCGTTGCCGCGCATGCGGCGGTCGTCGCTGAGTGAGGCGACGGTACGGCGGCAGGCGTCGCGGCTGAAGCAGTCATTGAAGACGAGGACATCGGCGTCCTGATGGCGATCGATCTGCTGGGCGTCGAACCCGGTGGCCAGCATGATGTGGTCGTAGTCAGGATCTCGCAGATACTTTCCATAGGCGGTGATCAGGACCGGATGCCCCGCGCCGAGGTGTTGCTTTGTCCACGTCAGATAGGGCTCGAACTGCGGGGTGCGGTGGTCGGGATACGGGAACTCGGCACTGTCGAGCTGGAGCTGGCGCAGGACGCGGCGGTCGTTCATGGCGACGAGGAAGGGACGTCGCTGGCGCGGATCGATGAGCGCGCGGCAGGCATGTTGCGACACATAGCTGCCGAAAAGGAGGGCGGCCTGCTGGACGCAGGATTCGCCACAGTAGCCTTTGCGCTCCTCCCACTGGTAGCGGGGGGGAATGGGCAATTGAATGGCGGTGCGAGCAGGGGAGACGCGGGCATCGCCGGAGTGGGGGATAAGGGCAGTCGTTGCCGCGACGACGGCGCCGCCCACCAATGCGCGTCGGTTGAGATGGTGGCTCATGATCGGACCTCGCAGGTGAGGAGTCGGTGTGTCATGCACAGGAGACGCGTCGGCGGCAAGGGACGTTCCCGCCGGAGCCGGACCGCTGGCGTGGAGCAGGAAAGGCCCCTCGGGCGCCTGGACGTTCATGCCCGATTCAGCGTGGTTTGTGGCGAACACCACGCGTGGTGGCCCCACTCCCGGAATCGGGCTAGAATGCTGTGCGCCCTCGCTGCTCGCAACATGGCCGGGCGCTCGTCGCATCCGTGCCGCCCCATGGCTTAGGCGGGTGCCCTCCTTCGATGCACGTCGACTCCTCCGGATGTTGCCTGAGGATTCGCGGGATTGCCTGTATGCCACCGAAAACCCGACCTGAGGCCGCCAAGGCCAACGGCACCAAGCCATCAACCCGCCCCTCGACCAAGCGCTCGCCTCGGAAGGCCGCCAAGCCGGAGCCCGAGACGACGTTGCTGCCGGTGCTGGTCGTCGAGGAGACGCTCCTGCTGCCGCACATGTCGATCCCGTTCCCGATCGAGGACGAGGAATCGGCGATGGTGATCGACCGAGCTGAGCGGATGACCCCGCGGCTCGTGCTGGTGCTGACCGAGCGGGCCATCGTCCCGGATGGGGAGGAGTACCACGAGACCACCGCCGAGGAGTTCCGCCAGCTGCTCGCGGATCGTGTCGACGAACTCAACGGCACCGACGGTCAGGAATGGATTCCGGATGACCTCATCGGGCAGCCGGAGTTCGAGCTGTGCTCGATGGGCGTGATCGCCGAGGTCGGGCAGCGCATCTCGCGGCCAGGTGGCCACACCCACGTCATCCTGCAGGGACATGCGCGCGGACTCGTGCACGAGCTGGTGCAGCAGGAGCCGTACGTTGTGGCTCGGGTCGAGCGGCGTGATGATCCGGTGAATTCCTCCGCGGCATCCGAGGCGGCGATGACCGCCGTGCTGGAGCAGGTGGAGAGCTACATCTCCATGCTGCCGAACGTGCCGGAGGAAGTGCTCACCATGATCCGTGGGGTCGATGAGCCCGGGTGGCTCTCCGACCTCATCGCATTCTCCCCGGAGTTCACCTCCGATCAGCGTCAAGAGCTGCTCGATGTGGTGGATCCGATCGACCGACTGCACCGGTTGAGCGTGATGGTGCAGAAGCGCCTCGACGTGCTCAATCTGCGCCAGCAGATCCAGACCGAGGCGCAGGCCGGGATGGACAAGCAGCAGCGCGAGTACTACCTGCGGGAGCAGTTGCGCGCGATCCAGAAGGAACTGGGTGAGGGGAGCGCCGAGGCCGCTGCCGCCAGCGAGCTCCGTCAGAAGATCGAAGATGCCGGCATGCCGGAAGAGGTCAAGACCAAGGCATTGGTGCAGGTTGAGCGCCTCGAGCAGCAGCACCCGTTCTCGCCGGAGATCGGCGTGATCCGCGGATACCTCGAATGGCTGGG
>JAPOLF010000153.1 GCA_029977305.1 bacterium
TGCGGCCGGGTGAGGATGCGGCAGACCTCGCGACGGGGCTGACGGTGTCACCGGGGGTGGAGCTCGCGATCGCGGACGAGGGCGGCACCCGCCTCCCGCCCGGCGTGGCTGGGGAGGTGGTGACGCGGGGTGCGCATGTCTTCGCCGGGTATCTCGGGGCCGAGGAGCTGACCGCGGCGGTGATCGATGCGGAGGGGTGGTTTCACACCGGGGATGCCGGGATGCTCGACGCGGCTGGTCGGTTGCATCTGGTGGGACGGCTGTCGGACCTCGTGAATCGCGGTGGGGAGAAGATCGCGCCGGTTCTCGTGGAGGAGGTCTTGGCCCTGCATGACACGGTTGCCGAGGCGGTGGCGTTCGGGGTGCCGCACGAGACGCTGGGGGAGGATCTCGTGGCAGCGGTGGTGCTGCGCGAGGGCGAGGCGGCGGACTTGCGGGAGTTGCGACGGCATTTGCTTGATCATCTCGCCGCGAGTCAGGTGCCGCGCACGATCAGGGTGGTGCGACGGTTGCCGCAGACCGCAAGCGGGAAGATCTCGCGGAAGGACTTGGCGGCATGGCATGCAGAGGGCTACCCTGAGAGGTAACGGAAGGAAGTCGCTGACCACCAGCATGTTGTATGTCTTTTCGCTGATGTGATGTGGTGCTCCCCATGAATGCCAACTCCTCCCCCACCCTGCCATCGCTGCGCCCGGAGCCACCGGAGGAATGGGTGCTGCTTATGCAGCAGTACTGGGCGGACCTGCTCGAGGTGAGCTATGAGGAGGTCGGTCCGCGGACGGACTTGTTCGAGCGCGGGGCCGACTCGTTCGAGTTGGTGTACCTGCACACGCGGATCGAGGCGCGGTTCGAGATCACGTTGCCGGATCACGCGCTGATCGAAGCACCGACGCCATGGGAGATGGCACAGATGATCGCGGAACATGCGCGGGCGCATGAACCGCTCTCGATTCCGCCGCCCGGAAAGGCGATGCTCCGGGTGTCTCAGGGTGAACCGGGGTTGCTGCCGCTGATCGTGATGCCGGGTGGGGATCGGGTGTTCCTGATTGATGCAGGATGGTTGTCGCGCTTGCTGCAGCCGCCGCGGACGGTGCTCGGGATCACGGCGAACCGCGATCTTCCGTTGCAAGATCAGTGGGTGGAGCAACAGGCAGCGCTGTGGGTTGAGGAGATTCTGTCGGAGGTGCCGCAGGGGCCGTGGTTGGTGTTGTCGATCTGCCTCGGCACGTGCTTGGCGTGGGAGGTGGCGGGACAGCTCGCGACGCACGGACCCACCCATTTGCTGCTGCTCGACCCGATGCAACCGGGGGCGGAGACGCCGGAGAACGTGGGGCCACGGTGGTTCGGATCGCGGGAGTATGTGGTGCGGCCGATTGATGCGGAGGTGTCGGCGTTGATGTCGCCGAACTTCCTGCACCGGGAGAAGCGACTGGCGCCATTCGAAGCGGCGCAGGGGCCGATCCCGCTGCGGATCCTGCCGGAGGAGGTTCCGGCCCACGCGTTCATCGGGGGGCCGATGCGGTACATCGTGCCCGAGGTGCAGCGGTGGCTCGATCGGGTCGGGGCGGGGCGCTAGTCGACGACGACGACGGGTTCGCGTCGCAGCGAGAGCAGCAGGATCGAACCGAGGAGCATGGCGCCACCGACCCAACCGACGGGGCTCAGTCGCTCACCGAAGAGGATCGCGGCGAGGATCGCGGCGGTGAGCGGCTCCACCAAGGTGATGATGGAGGCGGTGCTCGCCTTGACGCCACGGAGTCCACGCTGGAAGAGCAGATAAGCCAGAACTGAGGGCACCAATCCGAGGTAGACGGCCCATGCCCAACTCACCACCGGTTGCTGGAACGAGAAGCCAGCGTGCATGACGAGTGGGGTGAGGACGAGGACGCCCACCGGGAACCCGATGGTGAGCGGGAGCATCGGGGTGACATGGGAGGCGATCTGGCGTCCGCCGATGTAGTGGATGGTGACGCCGACCGCGGAGGCCAAGCCGAAGAGAACACCGGCGATGAGCACCGAGGTGGGGACCTTGAGCGCATCATCGGGAACACCCACCAGGAGCCCGGTGCCGAGCAGTGACCCGGCGAGGGCGATGGCGAGGGTGCGGTTCATCGTTTCCTCGGTGAAAGCGACGGAGATGGAGGCGATCATCACCGGCGGCACGCAGAGGGCGAGCAGGGTGGCGGCGGTGATGCCGAGACGGTTGACGGCTTCGAGGTAACACACCTGGGACATCGCGAGGCCGAGGCCAATGGCGATCATCACCAGCAGATCGCGGCGGCTGACCGCGCGGAGATCGCGCCGGAGGGTCGGGGCCATGATCAGCAGGCAGGCGATGGAAGCGACGATGCTGCGCACCCAAGTGACCGAGAGCGGGGTGAGCGTGGAATCGATGTAGGAGAGTTTGGCGGCGACCGCGATGGTGCCCCAGAGAAGTCCGGTGCCGAGGATGGCGAGGATGCCGCGCCCGGAATCGGTGCGCGGGGCGACGGCGGTCGGCATGGGCAGTGGTTGCTCGGTGGCGGACATGGTGGTGACCCGGGATGACGGCGATGGTGGCATCTTCGGAGGGGGAGCGGTCGCGGTCAACCGGTCTCGACGGGCTCGATGATGGGGGCGTGTTGGGGATCGGCGGGAGTGGTCGCGAGGACGATGAGCGCCGCAACGAGGATCGCACCGCCGATGATCCCGAGCGGGGCGAGCAATTCGCCGAAGACGAACCACGCGAGGATCGCGGTGGTGAGCGGCTCGGCGAGGGAGAGGATGGTCGCGCTGCTGGCGGAGACCGTGCGGAGTCCGCGCTGCTGCAGGAGATAGGCGAGCGCTGACGGGACGACGCCGAGGTAGATGACCCAAAACCAGGCGGTGGCGGACTGGGTGAGATCGACGCCCCGCGCGAGGACAAAGGGGGTGAGCACGAGGGCACCGACGGGAAAGCCTACGGCGAGGGGGAGCATCGCGTCATAGCGGCGGGCGATGCGGCCACTGCCGATGGTGTGGAGGGCGATGGCGACGGCGGAGCCGACCGAGAGGAGGACGCCGACGAGGAGGAGGTCGTCGGTGTTGGTGCCGTCACCGGTGCCGGTGAGGAGGAGCCAGGTGCCGATGATCGCGCCGACCATGATGAGGGCGAGGCGGCGGGAGAGGTGCTCCTTGAGGAGGATCACGCCGATCGCGGCGGCGACGATCGGGGTGCCGCAGCGCTTGATCAGGGTGGCGACGTTGATGTTGATCTGGTCGATGGCGATCAGGTAGCACAGCTGGCTGATGATCAGTGCGACGCCGAGCAGGGCCATCCAGGCGGTTCCGCGCGGCCCGGCGGTGCGCAGGCCGGAGCGGAGGCGGGGCGCCGCGATGGCGATGCAGACGATCCCGGCGACGACCGAGCGAAGCCAGGTCACCACCAAGGGATCCCAGGTAGAGGTGTCATAGGCGATGCGGGCGGCGATGCCGAGCGTTCCCCAGAGCACGGCGGCCGCGAGGACGAGCAGATAGCCGCGGCGGACAGCGGTGGGGGTGAACGGCACCGGAACCTCGATGGTGAGAGCGGCGATGACAGGGGGAGTATGCGCGGAACGCCGCCGCGCGGAAACGGCAGGGCGGGACGGAGTGCGTGATAGGATGGCCCATCCCTTCGACCTGACCCGATACACGCCGTGTCGGGCGACCGAGATGACCTGCGAGGAGCACTCCATGGCGACGGTGCGACTGACGATGGCACAAGCGGTGGTTCGGTACTTGGCGAACCAGCAGGTGGCGCGCGACGGCGTGCAGCAGCCAATGTTCGCCGGGATGTGGGGGATCTTCGGGCACGGCAATGTCTCGGGGCTGGGGCAGGCGTTGGAGGAGTATCGGGACGACCTGCGCTTCTACCGCCCGCAGAACGAGCAGGGGATGGTCCATGCGGCCATCGCCTACGCCAAGATGAAGAATCGTCTCCAGATGTTCGCGTGCACGAGCAGCATCGGGCCGGGGGCGCTGAACATGGTGACCGGCGCGGGAACGGCGACGGTGAATCGCCTGCCGGTGCTATTGCTGCCGGGGGACATCTTCGCGAATCGCAAGCCGGACCCGGTGCTGCAGCAGGTCGAGTTCCCGCTGAGCATGGATGTGTCGGCGAACGACGCGTTTATCCCGGTGTCGCGATTCTGGGACCGGATCAATCGGCCGGACCAGCTGCTCGCCAGCCTGCCGGAGGCGATGCGGGTGCTCACCGATCAGGCGGAGACGGGGGCGGTGACGATCTGCCTGCCGCAGGACGTGCAGACCGAGGCGTATGACTACCCGACTCAATTCTTCGCGCCGACGGTGCACACGGTGTACCGGGGGGTGCCGTCACCGGAGGCGATCGCGGACGCGGTGGCGCTGCTGCGATCGGCGCAGCGGCCGATCATCGTGACGGGCGGCGGCACGATCTACTCGGAAGCGACCGCGGCATTGGCCGACTTCGCCGATGCGCTGGGCATCCCGGTGGTGGAAACGCAGGCGGGCAAGGGAGCGTTGCCGTGGAACCACCCGTGGAACGCGGGGCCGGTCGGGAGCAACGGTGGCCTCGCCGCGAACCGGTTGGCGCGTGAGGCAGATCTGGTGCTGTGCGTGGGCACGCGGCTGTCGGATTTCACGACGGCGTCGCACACGGCGTTTGCGAACCCCGACGTGCGGTTCGTGAGCATCAATGTCTGCGCCCGCGACGCGCACAAGTTCTCGGCGGTGCCGCTGGTGTGTGACGCGCGCGAGGGGTTGCAGGCGCTGGCGGCGGCGGCGCGTGCGGCTGGGGTGCGAACGGCGGCGAGCTACGGGGATCGGGTCGAGACGCTGAAGGCAGAGTGGGACGCGGCGGTCGATGGCTTGCGCACGGTGGACACCCCGGCGCTGCTCTCGCAGCCACAGGCGATCGGAATCGTGAATGACGCCGCGGGGCCGCGCGATGTGGTGGTCTGCGCGGCGGGGAGCCTGCCGGGAGACCTCCTCAAGATGTGGCGACCGAC
>JAPOLF010000154.1 GCA_029977305.1 bacterium
ATGTACGCCGCGTCCACGTGATTCGGGCTGAAATCCCCCGACACCTCGGCGAATCGCAGAATGTCCTCCTGCGTCACCGTCTTCGCGAAGGTGACCGTCGTTCCCACTGCGATCAACGCGCTCTCACCCATCACCGACACACCTTCGTCACACGCGCCACGCCCCTGCCTTGTTACCCTACCGCCATCATTCGACGCTGACCACCGGGAGACTTCCGCATGGCCGCCGTGCACCCCATCGAAACCCCCGACCTCGGCCACCCCGCCATCACCTACGACGACGTCCGCGCCGCCGCCGTGCGCCTCGCCGGCGTCGCCCACCGCACCCCCGTCGCCACCAACCGCCACCTCAACGACGTTACCGGCGCCTCCGTCTTCCTCAAGCAGGAGAACCTGCAGCGCATGGGGGCCTTCAAGTTCCGCGGCGGCTACAACGCCATCAACGCCCTCGATCCCGCCGTCCGCGCCCGCGGGGTCGTCACCAACTCCAGCGGCAACCACGCGCAGGCGATCGCCCTCTCCGCCAAACTCCACAACACCCCCGCCTGGATCGTCATGCCGGAAGACGCTCCGCCCACCAAACTCGCCGCCACTCGCGGCTACGGTGCCGAGGTCATCCTCTACGACCGCTATACCGGTGATCGCGTCGCCATCGCCAACGCCGTCGCCGAGGAGCGCAACGCCACCGTCATCCCGCCCTACGACAATCCCTACGTGATGGCAGGGCAGGGGACCACCGCCCTCGAACTCATCGAAGATGTCGGCGAACTCGATCTCCTCCTCGTCTGTGTCGGCGGCGGTGGATTGCTCGCCGGCTGCGCGACCGCCGCCAAACACCTCCTGCCCACCTGCGAAGTGATCGGCGTCGAACCGGAGGCAGGCGACGACTGGTGCCAGTCCTACATCGCCGGACGCCGCATGAAACTCGACGAGGTGCCCCGCACCATCGCCGACGGCCAGCAAACCGAGGCCCCCGGCGCTCAGACGTGGCCGACCATTCGCCCGCTCGTCCAGCGATTCGTCTCCGTCACCGATGACGAGATCAAGGCCGCCATGCGCCTCCTCTACGAGCGCGCCAAGATCGTCGCCGAACCGAGCGGCGCCAGCGCCCTCGCCGCCCTCCTCAGCGGCAAGGTCGATGGCCGCGGCAAGCGCGTCGGCGTCACCATCTCCGGGGGCAACGTCGGCCTCGCCCAGTTGTGTAAGATCATGGCTGACGCGTAGCGCGGACATCGCGCAGGAGGTTCCACATCCATGGCCGAACGCACCGGCGGTGCCCGCAAGATGCATCGCAACATCCCGGCGGAGCTGCGCCAGCGCGCCTCCCGCCACCTCATCCGTAAATCCCCCGACGCCGCCGGCGCCGTCACCTCGCCGCAGAAGCCGGGCAACACCCCCGACTACAGCACCATTCCCGCCCACCTCGGCGCCGCCACCCCTCGCCCAGCCGAGGTATCCCGCCCGCTCTCCCAACAGGGCACCGCGCAGGAGATCGTCTCCGTCTACCGCCCGAGTGGCCCCGGCGGCACGTGGGTGTCCGGTGATTTCCAACCGGCCAACCCCTCGGTCGAGGAGATGCGCAAGGCGAATCCTGCTCTCAACACGCCGCCGCGACCGGTCCGCGCGGTTGCCGCTCCCACCAAGATCGAAGAACTTCCCTCCTGAGCCACACACGCTCCGGAAAAGCCGAAGCCTCGGTGGGTTTCCCACCGAGGCTTCGTTGTTTGCAGACTAATGTGTTGCGTTATGCGGTGCGGCGACGCATCGCCACGCCCACTCCCATGGCACCCACCGCGATGGCGAGGACCCAGAGCGCCAGCGACGAGCTCGACATAGAGCCGACGCCCGCCTCCGGCATCGCGCTCATGCCACCGACCTCCGGTCCACACGGCTCCGGGGACGCGGTCACCGGCTTGACGGTCAGCGTGCCATCAGCAAGCGACCCGATGGCGAAGACGTCGTAGATCGTCCCGGCCTCAAGCGCGACTCCGGGGATCGCCAGTGCGACGTCCATGGTCCCGGCGGGGCGGATCTCGAGATCGTAGGTGCCGGCGTCCACCTCGGCGTAATCACTCGCATTCGGGAACGCGAGACCGGAGAACAACACCGGACCACCGGTCACGGCGATGTCCACCGCCGGCGCGTCAGGAGAGTTGTGGATCGCGCGGACCCGAGCCTTGCCGTCAGTGATCGCCGACGTGTCGATCGTGTAGACCTGGGCGCCGATCTCCGCGAGATTCCCGACCGCAGCCACCTCGTACGACATGCACGGCTCGATCATCAGGTTCGCCGAGATGACGGCGTCCGATTCCATCGCCCCAGCAGGAGCCACCGCCGCAGCGATCGACCCGGCGGGAAGCGCGATCAAGTCGGTGGCATCGCCGAAGGACACGCCTTCGATCGCCCGGGCCCCATTCACGAAGATGTCGACCGCCGGCGCATCCGGCGAGTTGTGGAGGATGCGGACCTCCGCTGAATCCTGCTCGAGCGCAACCACCGGCGCGCTGGCGACACCAAGAACGAATCCGGTGGCGAGCAGCGCTCCCCCGAAGACGCGTGCGCCCTTCCTGAACGTGGAATGCATCCCTGAACCTCCGTCACCGCAACGTCCGCGGTTGTTCATTGGCCGAAACCGGTCAGTGCGCCGGCACCGGGTGGTCGCAATGACCATGCCAGAGGTATCCCACACGCCCCGCACACAGACCGTCGCCCAAGGCACCTTCGCCGGTGCGCACGCTACATCCAATCAACGCTTGCATGTGTCCAAATGCAAATGCGCAAGGGCGGAGCATTATCGCTCCGCCCCTTTTCCAGCAGATGTTCGTGGGGGAACGGCGTTACTTCACCGCGCCCGCCGCCATCCCGCGCACGATGTACCGTCCCGCCACGATCGCGATGATCAGCGGCGGCAGCATCACCAACAGCCCCTGCGCCGCGATGTCCCAGAACCGTGGTCCGCGCAGCGTCACATTCCCTGCCACCTGCACTGGCAATGTCTTGGCATTGTCCAGCGTCAGCGTCAGGGAGAGCAGGAACTCGTTCCACGCGAACACGAACGCGAACAGGAACGCCACCATCAGCCCTGGCAGCGCGAGGGGCAGCGCCATCCGGAAGAACGAGCCATACCGCGACGCCCCGTCCACCATCGCCGCTTCCTCGATTTCGATCGGCATGTCCGCGAAGTAATCGCGCAGCAACCAGATCGTCAGCGGCAGATTCATCGCGACGTAGACGATGATCAACGTCGGCAGCTTGTCGATCATGTCCAACTTGCCGAACAAGATGAAGAACGGCGTCACCAGCGCGATCGGCGGCAGCATCCGCTGCGACACGAACCAGAACGCGATGTCCTTGTTCTTCCAGCGGTTGTAGTTGAACCGCGACAGCGCATACGCCGCCATCGCCCCGATGATCACCGCGATCAATGCCGAGCTGAACGACGCCACGAAGCTGTTCCGGAACAGCCGCGCCAGATTCCCCATCCCGCTCGCGCCGTAGACATCCGCGCAGTCCTGCGTGCAGAAGATGTCCGTGAAGGCCTTCAGCGTCGGCTGGAACTGCACCCACGGGATGTAGCTCGGCTTCGGCGTGTTGATCGCCTTCGGCGTCTTCAGCGACGTGATGATCGTCCAGTAAATCGGGAACAGGCAGATGATCGTCCAGATCGCCAGCGCCAGATAGAGAATCGCCTGCACCCACCTGCTTCGCACAGCCTGCATCGCTATTTCTCCCGGTGGTCGAGGCGACGGAAGACGTTCATGTACACGGTGAAGATCACGGTCATCAAGATCACCAACGCCCACGCGATCGTGCTCGTGAACCCGAGGTTGAACGCCCGGAAGCCCGCCGAATACGCGTAGAACGTCATCGTCTCCGTCGCCGTGCCCGGGCCGCCGCCCGTCAGCACGTAGACCGTGTCGAACACCTTGAAGGCGTCGATCGCCCGCAGCAACACGATCGCCACCAGATACGGCTGCACCAACGGCAGCGTGATCTGCGTCAGCAACTTCCACGGGCCGGCGCCGTCCACCGTCGCCGCCTCGTAGATGTCCGTCGGCAGCGATTCGAGCGCCGCCAGCGCCGCCACGATGATGAACGGCGTCCACTGCCAGATGTCCACCAGCGCCAGCGAGTACAGCGCCGATTCCTGCCCGGCCAGCCACTTCACCTTCGGCAGCCCGATCGCCGAGAGCATGTGGTTCAGCGGGCCCTTGTTGTAGTCATAGAGCATCTTGAACGTGAACGACACCGCGATCGGCGTCAGCAGCATCGGGATCGCCAGGATCCCTCGCAGGAACGCCTTCCCCCGGGTGATCCCCTGCAGCGCCAGCGCCACCAGGAACCCGAGCACCAGCTCCACCAGCGAGCAGATCAGCACGTACTTGAGCGTGATCCGCAGCGAGTTCCAGAACCGCTCGTCGTGCATCAGCTTCTGGATGTTCGCCAACCCGATGAACTCCGGCGCGGCCATGCCCGCCTGCCAGTTCGCGAACACCAGATACACCGAGAAGATCAGCGGGAAGATGCCCAGCAGCAGCAGGTACACCATCGCCGGCAGGATGAACACGTACTTCGCGCTGCCGTCGGCCGCATTCCGCGACCTCCCGTGCGCCACGGGCGGCGGCGCGGTCACCAGTTCCCCGGTCGATGTGGCCATGGCATTCCCTGTCAGTTCGTGGAGAGGCGACAACTCCGTCGGCGACGATCCCCCGCCGCTCGCGGATGTGGCAGGAGCCGGGGCCGAAGCCCCGGCTCCGCACCGTCCGCGCCGCTCACGCGGCGACGGACGGCAAGATCAACCCTAGTTCCAGCCGAGGTGCGCGCGGTACGCAGCGATCTGCTTGTCGCGGCCCAGCTCGTCGGTGATCGCGTTGAACTCGGTGGCGCACTTGTCCATCGCCTCTTGCGGCGCGAGCTCGCCGGCGATCGACTGGTTGGTGTACAGCTCGAGCGTCTCCTG
>JAPOLF010000155.1 GCA_029977305.1 bacterium
CGAGCGTGCCGTCGACGATCCCGTCAGTCCCCAGCCAGCGAAACCGCGCATAGGCATCCGCGCTCCAGTTGTGGTGGTTGACATCGACCGTCACGCGCAGATCGCCGGGGTACTCGAGCACGGCGAGCGTTCGCGTCTCGCCGACCTCCGGTTGCCCGGGCCAGCGGCTGTGAAAGGCAGTGATAGCCTCTGGGTCGCCGAAGAGATAGCGCACCGAATCCAGATAATGGATCGAGTGATACATCACCTCGAGCCGCTCCGACTCCGCGATCCACGGCCACATGTGCCACGGCGTGCGGATGCTGACCTCGATCCGGGCGTCGGCGACCGTTCCCAGCGCCCCGGCATCCAGCAACTGTTTGCTTACGCGGATGCCGGCATCCCACCGCATCTGCTGATTGACCGCCAGCATCACCCCGGCCTTGCGCGCCAACGTCACCGTCTCCGCCGCCACGCCGTACTCCATGGCAAGGGGTTTCTGACAGAGCAGGTGCTTGCCGGCGGCGATGACCTGCGCTGCGATCTCCGCCTGCGCCCACGGAGTCACCGCGACGTCGACGATCTGCACCGCGGGATCTTGGAGGACCTCCTCGAGGGAGCGCGCAACCGCGGGGATGGCATGCTCCGCTGCGGTCTTTTCTGCCGCCTCCGCGCGCTGATCGAAGCAGGTCACCACCCGGAACCCAGCTTGGCGATAGGCGGGCAGGTGGGCGTAGTTCACGATTCCGCCACAGCCGACGATGCCGATGCCCAAGGAGCGATCGGCGGGCAGCGGGATGGTGTCATCGATGGCATACCCGGCGAGGACGGCTTTGGTCATGGTGTGGTGCTCCTGCTCAGTGCGAGAGGTCGAGGTCGACAGCCGCCGCCTGTGCCCGTCGAAGGATGGCCGCGGTCGGTTCGTCACTGGTGATCGCCTGCTGCACGGCGGCGTCGATCACATGGACCAGTCGGGGCAGCGCGCGGGATCGCGGCAGGGTGCGCGTTCCGTGGTGGAGATCACCGAGTTGATGATAGAAGGGGATTGCCTCGTTCACCTCGGGATCGGTCCACGTCGAGAGCCGACACCCGATGCCGCCCTCGAGGGTGGTCACCTTGTCCATCTCCGCGGACATGCAGTGGCGCACAAAGGCATAGGCGATCTCGGGATGGCGGCTTCCCGCTGCCACGCAGAGGAGCCAGTAGACGATGAGGGAGGCGTTCGTGCCACCCTCGCCTGCTGGCACCGGTGCGACCGCCGTCTTGCCCTTCACTGCGCAGCCCGGCAGCTCGCAGACCGCTGCGAAACCGAACCAGTTCACCATCATGGCGATGTCACCGGAGGCGAATCGCTCGCCGCTCTTCACCGAGTCGATCTCCGCCAACCCGGGAGGCGTCATGCCCCGATCGTTGACCAGCATTCGGTAGAACTCAAGCGCAGCGATGGCTTGTGGGGTGTCGAGAGTGGGACGGCCCTGTGGATCGACCAACTCCCCCCCGCGGGACCAGAGTTGGAGACAGAAGTCGTAGACGGTGTTGTGGCCATCCGGAAACGCCGCGACGATCGTGCCGTACATCCCCTGTTCCGGGCGATTGAAGAAGCGCGCCGCATCCTCGAACGCCGCCCAAGTCGTCGGCGGCGCGAGATCGTAGCCGTACTGGGCCTTGAACGCGGCGCGCTCGGCCGAATCTTCGAACAGGTCCTTGCGGTAGACGAGGCACTCGGGACCATCGTGGTAGGGCAGTCCGACGATGGCCTCGCCGAACTGTTGCATCCCGGTGAGTGACGATGCCCACCCGGTTGGGTAGTCGGGGACCGGGTTGGCCTGCATCATCGGGGCGAGATCCCGAATGGCGCCGTCGGCCACGGCATCCGCCAGCCAGTCGGTGACGATGAAGGCGATGTCCCATGTGCCATCCTTCAACCCGCCGTTGGTGAAGATGCTTTCCACCAACGGGTTGAGATCAAGCGCGACCGCATCCAATTCCAATGGGCACCCTGTTGCCGCGCAGAACGCTGCCCACTGCTTGGCAATGGCGGTCTCGAACGGCCCAAACCGCCTCACCGCGATGCGAAAGCGGTCGCTCATCGCGTTCCCTCCTCACCCGATCGCGCGTGCCCGCGCGCGGCGGACAGGTGGAATTCGTCGTCGATCGTGCTGGTGTGTTCGCCGATGGTCGGCGACCCCACCTCGGACGAGAGGATACCGCCGTCGATCCGAATCGGGCAGCGCGTCGTCTCCAGCGCCGCACCACTCGGCCGCGTCACCCGCTGCGTCATCCCGAGCGCTTGGAACCCGTCATGCGCGCGCAACCGATGCCAATCCAGCACCTCGGCGCACCAGACATCTGCCGGCTCGAGGAGTCCAAGCCAATGCGCGGTCGGCGCAGTCCGGAGATGATCTGCGAGCACCTGTTTGATGGCATCCCGCTCGGTGAACCAGGAGGCGGGATCCGTCCACGCGAGCAGTGGCGCACACCCGAGCAACTCGCCGAGGCGCGGGATCGGCGTCATCGCGATCGCCAACCAGCCGTCCCCCGTCTGATAGATGCCATAGGGAGCGGCAAGGTAGGCATGCGCGTTGTTCACCGTGCTGCGTTGCGGCAGCAATCCGCCATCATTGAGATGCGTGGTGAACACCTCAAATTGAACGTCCATGACACTCTCGAGCAGGCTCACCTCGGCAAGGCCACCCTTGCCGGTCATCCCGCGCCGCACCAGTAGTGCCAGGATTCCCTGCACCAGATGCGCACCAGCGAGCATGTCGGCGACCGCGAGTCCCATCGGCACCGGGCCCTGTTCCGCGTCACCGGTCAGCCACGTCAGACCCGAGAGCGACTGCGCGAGCAGATCCTGCCCCGGTTTGTCGCGCCACGGACCGGTGGAGCCGTACCCGGTCACCGTGCCGTAGACGATGCGCGGATTGAGTGCCTGCACGCTCGCCCAATCGAGTCCGAGGCGCTCCATCACACCGGGACGGAAGTTTTGGATCATCACATCCGCCCGCGCGACCAGCGCCTTGACGGCCGCGAGATCCTCAGGCGATTTCAGATCCGCCGCGAAACTCTGCTTGTTGCGATTGATCGAATGGAAGAGCGTGCTGTCGCCGTCGAGTTCGAGATTCGAGATGTAGAGGTGGCGACAAAGATCACCGCCTTGCGGCCGCTCGATCTTGATCACCCGTGCCCCGAGGTCCGCCAGACGCAACGCGCAGGACGGACCGGCGAGGAATTGGCTGAAATCCAACACCACCAGACCCGCCAGCGGCCGTTGATCCTCCGCCAGCACCGGGGGCACCCCGCGTCAGCCAGCGTCACTCTCAATGGCTGAAGCTCTCCCGATACAGCTCGTCGATGCGATCCGCAGCGGTTCTGGCACTCCCGCCGTTCACCAGATAGTCGTGCACGACGAGGCTCGCCTCATCTTGGAATGGGATCGCACCGCTGTGGCGCGGCCGCAGGTAGGCCTCGTCGAGGGTCTTCAGGGTGTCGCGGAAGAAGTTGCCGGTCATCATATTGCAACCGTCATCGAGCCACGCGCCGCGGTGCCCGGGCTGCCCTCCGTCGATCGTCCACATTCCGCGCTGAACCTCCGGCGAGCAACAGTACGCGGCGAACTCCACTGCGAGATCCCGCGCCGGACCCGTGCACCGCTGGGTGACCGCGAGGCCTGTGCCCCCGAGCGTTGAACGCAAGGACGTTCCATGCATCGACACCAGATTGCCAAACGCCAATGTCGGGCGCGGAGTGGTGTAGCTCGGACGCGCGTAATTGGTGTACCCGTAGGCGCAAGGGCAGTAGCCGATGTCGTCGCCCCCGACCATCGCTTCATAGGTGCGGATCGGATTGCGGGCCGTGCACGCCGGATCGCAGAGAAGCACCAGCTCTCGCAGCGCCTCGAGTGCGCCGGCCGCGATCGCCGGGGTGGCCATTCCCTCCCCAGAGGAGAACGGCGTCTCGCCGAGGCCGATCACCAACATGTAGGTCGCCATCAGCGCGTCAATCGGGATCGCCGGCAACGCGACCAACCCGCGCCGCGCCAGCGCGAGGAGGTCATCCCACGTCTGAGGCACGACCGCATCGTGCCGCGCCAACACATCATGCCGCGCCGAAGCCACCGGAGTCGCTGCATCGATCGGCAGCGCCCAGAGATGTCCACCCTGCACGTAACTCTCGTACGATGCGCCAACCGTGTTCGCCCGCTGATCGGCGAGATAGGCCTCTGGAAGGTACTCATCCAGCGGCACCAGCACCGGATGCGCCGCCGCATATCCGGCGAACGGGTGGTCAATCACGATCATGTCGAAACGCTCGGCCAGCTTCTGGATGGGATAGTCGGCGAATTCCTGCAGAGACCGCCGCTGCCACGTGATCTGGACACCGGGTCGCGCATCCATGAAGCGCTGCGCCGCCGCCGCGAGTGGGAGCCACCCGCGCGTGTGATTCCAGGTGATGCCGACGAGTTCGGTCATCGGGTCCTCCGAGCACGCCCACTGGACAACGCCCGCCGTTCGGGGCATTGTTCACCCACGGATCATTGTCTCGCGGGTGAACGATGTCAAGCACCGCCACATCCCCAACCTATGAGGCACCCGCACTCGACAAGGGCCTCGACGTGCTGGAGTTGCTCGCATCGGCTGGCGTGCCGCTGACGCAGGCGGAGATCGCACGGGGGCTCGATCGCTCGCCCTCCGAGCTCTTCCGGGTGCTCACCGTGCTCGAGCGGCGCGGCTACCTGCTGCGCGAGGGAGCCTCCGGCTCGTATCGGCTGACGCTGCGCCTCTTCGAACTTGGGGCGCGCCATTCCCCGTTGGAGGACCTGCTTCTCGCCGCCCGGGAGCCGATGCAGCGCCTGATGGATCAGACCCGTGAGTCGTGCCACCTGAGCGTGATCCATGAGGGACACCTGCTGGTGGTCGCGCAGGTGGAATCCCCCGCTAGGGTGCGGCTCTCCGTGGCCGTTGGG
>JAPOLF010000156.1 GCA_029977305.1 bacterium
ACCGGCATCACCTCAGCGGCCAACACCGCGACCAATCGTCCTGCCGCCCCGGCGATCGTCGTCAGGTGCTGCAGTTGCTCCGTCTGCAGGGATGCCGACGGCATGTTCACCGCATTCGGCACCGCCTCGCCGCGCAGGGCCGCCAGCGTGCTCCAACTGATGACATCGCCCACGGCCGACAACGCCTCAGCACTGGAACCCCCGATGTGCGGACTCAGCACCACCGACGGCAGGTCGAAGAGCGGGCTCTCGAGGCAGGGCTCGCTCGGATAGACGTCGACGCCCGCACCGGCTATGTGCCCGGAGCGGATCGCCGCAGCGAGCGCCGTCTGATCGACGACCTCGCCGCGCGCGGCGTTGATCACGATTGCTCCCGGTTTCATCAACTGCAACGCTTCCGCGTTGAGCATGTGCGCGGTCTCGGCGTTCGAGGGGACGTGGAACGTGACCACGTCACTCGTCGCCAACAACGTCTGGTAGTCCACCGGGGCGGCCCCGATCTCGGCGAAGCGATGCGGCGAGATGTAGGGGTCGTAGGCGAGCACCTTCATTTCGAAGGCCTTGAGCCGTTGTGCAACACGAGACCCCACTCGCCCCAATCCGACGATGCCCACCGTACGACCCTTGAGGTCGATCGGCTTCATCTTCTTGCGCTCCCAACGTCCAGCGCGGGTCGATTCATGCGCCAGCGGCACTTGCCGGGTCACCCCGAGCAGCAGGGCAATGGTGTGCTCTGCGGCTGAGACGGCGTTCGCCCCGGGGGCGTTGAGGACGATCACGCCCGCCCGCGTCGCCGCTGGCAGGTCGATGTTATCGACGCCAACGCCGGCTCGCGCCACCACCCGCAACTTCGGTCCGGCGGCGAAGACCTCTTCATCGACCATGGTCTCGGAGCGCACCACCAACGCGTCCATCTCGCGGATCGCATCGAGCAGTGCCGCGCGATTCGTCCCGTCCACATCGTAGACCTTGGCATTCGCTTCAAGGCGTCGACGCGCGTCGGGGTGGATCGCATCGCTCACCAGGATGCGCGGGAGATCGGATTCGTCGCTGGAGATCATCAGCGGCTCGAAGGCATCATCGCCGCTTGGCGGCAGGGAAGCGAGGCGTACCCGCAGTTGCTCGAGCGCGGACATCAGCCCGGCGGCGCGGATGATCGAGCCTTCCGGGAGGTCTTCTGCCGGCTCGTTGGTTTTCACCAAGCAGCAATAGACCCCGGCAGCGGTGTAGTTGCGAGCATGGCGAACGCTGTCCTCGATCGCATAGTCAATCCCGTTGCGCAGCGCGACTGCCGCCTTGAGATCCGCGTAGAGGACTTCGCACTCGGGAAAACCGTGGCGTCGCAGCCACGTCTCGGTCATCTCCCGGGATTCTTCCGGGCGCGCGGTGACGATCCGGACGTTCTCGTCGCCGAAGAGATCGATCAACCCCTGCACGAATGCCGGACCATCGGGATCGGGTTGAAGCTGTGCTGCCGGACCTTCGCTGCTGTAGACCCAATCGCGAATCTCGATCGGGACATTCAGCCCGGCGGAATCGACGAAGGCGCTTTCTGGCAAGTCGTAGCCGAACCTCGCCTTGGCGGCTTTTGCTAGCGGTCGTGGATGTTCGGTCAACACCCCGTCAATGTCGATTGCCACGCGCGGCCCGCGCCCTGCCTGCATCCCGGTTCCTCCGCGGGGTGCATGTCCCCGCCGCTCGCGTGATCCCGGAGGTCCCCTGCCTCACTGCAACGGGGATGCAAGCGCCGGGACGGCCCTTGTGATCAGGGTAGCACCCCCCACAAGGCCGCTTCAAACCGTCGTTTTTCAAACCACACGGGACGTTGCTGTCCCCCGTGCCCAGACTACCGCTTCGCGGCCTCGGCCTGATCCTTGGTGATGGAGAGGCGCACCTTCCCGGTGCCGAACGACTTCACCGCCGACATCGGAATCTCGATGTCGTGGCTGAACAGGAATCCGGCCCGCGCGATCAGCGAGGAGATCACGCCCTCGTGGCTCGAGGTGATCTCGTCCATCGTCCCGATCTTGTTGTAGTCGCTGGCGATGACATCGGTGCCCTTCAGCAGCATCACCTCGCTCTCGAGGATATTGCTCTCGATCTCGAGCCGGAAGGTGTCGATCGGCGCCGGATCCACCCAGTCTTTGCCTTGGAAGGCTGCGCCCGTGTCGGGATTGTCGTAGATCACCGGGCCACCGACCCCGGAGGCAGGCATGATCAGGGGGCCATCCGCCACGCGATTCGGCGTCACATGCTGCTGACGGATGTACTGCGGCAGCGCATCGGCGCCCGCCTTGTCGACATCGAGCGTGATCTTGCCATTGGCATCAGTCGTCACCCGTTGGATGTCGATCAACCTGTCCCCGCCACGGTGGCCGTCGATCACCAAACGGGTCACCTTGAAGGTCGTGCTGTCCACCACTACCCCGGCAACCTCGCCAACCTTGTGGTTGTCATTGGAGTACACGTCTCGGCCAAATTCGACATTCATGCGCTTTCCTCCTTCATCGCAGGTCACGGCTCACACCCGGCGCGCTGACAACCCGATCAAGCCACGATGGGCACCGGGCGAGCCGCGACGTCCCCGATAGGATGCCATGTTCCGCGGACGCCGTCACCAGCCCTCGGTCGGGCATTCACGGGTCACCGAGCAGGTCGTGCCTTGGCCTGCAACGAGAAGAGGGCGGTGATGGCCTCGAGCGGGCTCATCGCCGCGACATCTAGCGTCCGCAACTCTTCCACGATCGGATCGCTCCCGCCGAACATGGTGAGTTGGAAGGTCGCCGCCTGTGCATCGCCGCGCGGCGCGGGAAGTGGGAACTCCGCCGAGCGTCCGTCCTGCTCGAGGTCCTCGAGGATCTCCCGAGCCCGTCGCACCACCGCCTTCGGGATGCCGGCGATCTGCGCCACATTCACCCCATACGAGCGGTCGGCCTTCCCCGGGATCACCTTGCGCAAGAAGACGACGCGGTCGCCCTCCTCGAGCACATCCATCGTGGAGCAGCGAATGCGCGGCAGAATCTCAGCCAAGCCGGTGAGTTCGTGGTAATGGGTGGCGAACAAGGTCCGGCACCCGAGATTTGGGGCATTGTGGATGTGCTCCACAATCGCCTGCGCGATCGCCAACCCGTCATTCGTCGACGTCCCACGCCCGATCTCGTCGAGCACCAGCAGGCTGCGAGGGCTGGCATGGTTCAGGATTGCCGCAGTCTCCAACATCTCGACCATGAACGTCGATTGCCCGGAGGCGATGTCGTCTTGGGCGCCGATCCGGGTGAAGATGCGGTCGACGATCCCGATCGTGGCTGCCCTCGCCGGCACGTAGCAGCCGATCTGCGCCATCAGCACGATCAACGACACCTGCCGCAACCAACTGCTCTTGCCCGCCATGTTGGGTCCGGTCAGGATCGTGATCTGAGCGGAGTCGGCATCAAGCAGCGCATCGTTTGGAACGTACTCGCCGGGCCCCAACAGGGCTTCGAGCGTCGGGTGCCGTCCATCGACGATCTCGATCACCCGGCTTTCGTCGATCGTCGGCCGTGTGTAGGCATTCGTCGAAGCGATCTCGGCGAAGGTGCTCACGACGTCAAGTGCAGCAATGTCACTGGCGATGCGCAGCAGCGCCGGGGCGCGTTCCGCTACTGCCGCCAACACGCGCCGGTAAACATCTGCCTCGATCGCGGCGAGCGTCTCCTGCGCGGTGAGAACGATGGTTTCGTACTCCTTGAGCTGCGGCGTGAAATACCGGGTGGCGTTCGACAGCGTTTGCTTCGGCAGGTAATCCGCCGGAAGCACCGTCTCGTCCCGACGTTCGCGTTCCGCTGCGGCCAAGGCCACGGTGCTGATCTCCAGGTAGTACCCGAAGACCTTGTTGTAGCCGACCTTCAGCGATTTGATCCCGGTCCGATCCCGCTCGCTCCGCTCGAGCCCTGCAATCCACTCCCGGGCCTCCCGCGCGCGCGCCTCGTGACCGTCGAGGTCACTCGCGAATCCGGAGCGAATCGCTGTCCCCTTGCCGAGCACCGGCGGCGGTTCCTCGGCCAGCGCCTGCTCAAGCAGCAGGTGCACCTCGTGCGCCACGTGGAGTTCCGGTGACGCGACTTGGCTCTCACCCACGCTCGCCGCAATCGCGAAGGCGTCCGGCACCGTCGCCAACGATGAGCGCAGCTGCCCGAGTTCGCGCGGGCTTGCCGCACCGGTGACCGCGCGATTCACCAGTCGCTCGATGTCGCCGATGGCGCGCAACGTCTCTCGGAAGCCGTGGCGCTCCATGGGTCCAGCATGCCAACGCTCCACCCGATCAAGTCGCGCGCTGATGGCATGCGGTTCCACCAATGGCTGGCTCAACCACCGTCGGAGCAAGCGCGCGCCCATCGGCGTGCGCGTCTTATCGAGCACTGCCACCAGGCTGTGGCGCTTCTCCCCACGGGAACTCTCTGTCAGTTCGAGATTGCGCCGCGTCTGGGCATCAAGCGTCATGAACCCCGACACGTCGTAGGTGCGCAAGTCGGTGACCTGCGCCACCCCTGACCGCTGCGTCTCCTCGAGGTACCGCAGGAGCGTGCTGCTCGCCCGGGTCGCAAGTGGCTGCCCGGCGAGGCCGAAGCCATCGAGCGAACTCACCCCGAAATGCCCTTGCAGATGATCGACCGCCCGATCATGACGCGTGGTCCACGCCTCCACCGGACTGAGTGTCACCCCCTCCAACAGCCATGTCGGAGGCGCGATCTCGCCGCTTCCTTCGTGGGGCACCACCACCTCGCGCGCCGCAAGGCGGAGCAACTCTCGACCAATGGTTGATCCGGCACTGGAGAGGTCGTTGCTTCCGAACTCGGTGGAGGCGAACTCTCCTGTGGAGATGTCGGCGTATGCGAGGCCGACGCGCTCCCCGTCCTCGACCACCGCG
>JAPOLF010000157.1 GCA_029977305.1 bacterium
CGCACCATGGACGGGATTGCATGAAGAAGCTCATCGTTGCCGTCATCCAGAACGAAGTTGCCGATGCGGTGGTTGATGCCCTGCTGGAGGCGGAGTTCCGCGCGACGCGTCTCGCGTCCACCGGTGGGTTCCTCCGCCGCGGCAACACGACGCTGTTGATCGGTGCTGACGAGGATCAGGTCGATCAGGTGATGGATCTCGTCCGGACGAGCGCCCGGTCCGGGATCGCGCCGTCGGATTCCAACGAGGCCGCGATGAGTGCATCGGCGACCGTCTTCGTCCTCGATCTCGAGGAGTACCAGCGCCTCTAGGGGTGCGGAGTGCCGCCCGTGCTGGGGCGGCAGGCGTCTCCCGTCGGCTCTCCGCCATCGGCCGCGACGCGTTGTGTTGTCAAGTGCATGAGCGCGGCGGGGGATCCTTCTGCCGTCATCCAAATCTCATCAGGATCTGCACCGAAGCTGACTGCCTCACTCTGGCCGAAGACAGGCGTACGGATGATTGCTGGCACCGTCAGCAGTGTCTCGCCGAGCGATGCGCCCGGTGCGACATCCCAGACAAAGACGCCCGTGACGGTGCGCAGGGCCATCCTCGTGCCGTCGGAACTGACTGCGCCGCCGGTCACCGCATCCAATAACGGTAAGCGAGAGAGATCGAGGCGATTGCCGCTGATTGCCGCGGCGCCCGGCGCGGTGCGCGCGGTCAGGACATGGGCATCGCCCAAGTCTTTGCTGACGAGCAGCATTTCTCCGGTGAGGGGATGCACCAGGAGTGCCTCGGCATTCTGCGGGCCGTCCGGCCACCGCATGCTGATGATGTCGACCACCGCAGCCGAGCCGACGCCGTCGCTGGTCGAGGAAACCTCGGGTTCCTCCACGACATAGATGGAAACTGATGGACGCAGCGCGAGGTTGTCGCCGATGTCGGCGATCACCAGGAGCGATTGGTCCTCGGGTCCGCGCATCTGCCCGAGATCCTCCCAATCCAGGTTCTGTGCGCCCTCGATCGTCCATGTTCCGAGTGCTTCTCCGGCGGGACTGAAGGCGTGGAGGCGCGGCGGAGCGCCAGAGTCATTGAGGGTCCAGAAGACGTCGGGTTGGGATGCCGAGGCGACGAGCCCGGAACTCTCCGCGATCTCCGGGTCTTCGAGGTGGATCACCTGTGCGTTCGCACACGTGATGTGTGTCGCTTCCCGTGCGAGCCCAGCGGCACCAACCGTGATGAGCCCAGCCGCAACAGCCATCGCGACGCTGGTCGCTCGCGGAAGTGAGATGGCACCTCGCAGACCCATGCACCCAGCCTAGAACGGTGGGTAGGTGAGCATCCAGCCACCATCCACGAAGTAGGTGGACCCGGTGCAGTAACTGGCCTCGTCGCTGGCGAGGTAGAGCACCATGCCGGCGATGTCTTCGGGATATCCGGCGCGCCGGGCCGGAATCACTGCCTCGGCGGCGGCGAGATACTCAGCATCATCGATGGCCCGCTGGTTCATCGGCGTGACGATCATCCCCGGGGCGACGGCGTTGACCGTGATTCCGTGCGGGGCGAGCTCCACCGCCAGGGAGCGTGTGAGGTTCCGCAATCCCCCCTTGCTCGCCTCGTAGGCACCGCTGCCGACCCGATTGCAGGCCTCTTCGTGCACGCTGGTGATGTTGATGATGCGCCCTGCCCCCCCGCGGGCAACCATGCGGCGTCCCGCTTCAGCGGCGCAGTAGAACGGCCCGTTGAGATTCGAGGCGAGGACGTCGTTCCACTCCTCGCCGCTGAGATCGAGCAACGGTTTGTCGGGGCCGGATCGGCCGGCATTGTTGACGAGGACGTCGAGCGGCCCGAGAGCACCATCTGCCTCACGGAACATCCGGACCACATCGGCGGCATCGCCGACGTCGGCGTGCAGGAGATGCGCTGTCCCACCTGCCGCGGAGATGGCAGCGGCGCAGGCCTCGGCTCCGGCGCGGTCGGTCCGGGAGTTCACGCCCACGGTGGCCCCGGCCCGTCCGAATGCCTCGGCGATGCCGCGCCCGATCCCCTTGCTCGCCCCGGTGACGAGCACCGTTCTGCCCCGGAAGTCGTAGCTGACGTTCATTTCCACCCCTGCGATCGTCGTCCAAGCGTGCGTTCCCGGTATTGTCGCCGAAACGTGCGCGGCGTCGGCGCTGGGCACGAGATGGGTGAGGAATTACACTGAAAGCCCCGCCCGCGCATCGTGCTGTTTGGAGTTGCACCATGGCCCGACAATGGCTGATCGCCGTCGTTCTCGTTCTTGCCCAAGCCGGTGTGATCGCCGGGGTAGGTGCGCAGGATGGCGGATTGGTCGACACCGTGATCCGCGGGGAGAACGTGCGTCTGCGGGAGGAACCGGCCACGGCGTCACCCGAGATCGCGGTGCTGCAGCGCGGCGACTCCATTCAGGTCGAGCCGCCAGGGGAGATCACCGACGAAGGCACGTGGTGGTATGTGATCGTTCCCGACACCGGTGACGAAGGCTGGGTGCGATGGCAATTCATTGTCGGAGCGACCACCGATCCCGAGGCGGCCCTGCTCGGCGAGATCGCCGCGGTGGACGCTTCGGCGGATGCCGATCCATCGGCGGACACCAAGCAGAGCAAAGAGGACCGCAAGGCCGCGAAAAAGGCGGCCAAGAAAGGTGAGGCTCCGGCGGCAGATGCCGTCCCGATGCCCACCGACGGGCAGATCGTGCTGGAGGGGGCCGGCACCATGACGCTCGACCCGATCACGCTGGCGGCCGGGGAGTTCGTCGCGGAATTCGGCGCCCTCGGTGACGCCACGGGCGGCCCGATCGTGGTCAGCTTCCGCTCGGCGACCGACGACACCGTCCAAGTGATGCTCGACGACGTGGTGGGAGCGGGTGAGCCGTTCGCCATGTCGTCCAATGTCGCGGTGGGCGTCGAGGACGACTACATCGTCGAAGTCGAATGCCCATGCGACCAATGGACCATCACGCTGACACCACAAAACTGAGGCCGCGCGGCCGGCGCTAGACCGGCAGCAATCCTTCAGCGTGGAAGAGTTCGGCGTTGAGGATGCTCGCGCCGGCCGCGCCGCGGATGGTGTTGTGCCCCAGCACCACGAACTTCAGGCCGAGCAACTCGCAGGGGCGCACCCGCCCGACGACGCTGGCCATGCCGCGCTCGGTGTCGCGATCAAGCACCGGTTGCGGCCGGTTGTTCTCCCGCCGGACGACGATCGGCCGTTCCGGAGCGCTCGGCAGCTTCAACTCCTGCGGGCGAGCGCGGAAGTTCTCGAACACCGCGATGACTTCCTCGATCTCGGGATTGGAGCCGAGCCGAACGCTGGCGCACTCGGTGTGGCCGTCACGCACCGGAACCCGGTTGCAGTGCGCGGTCATCACCATGTTCGCCGGAACGAACGTGGCGCCATCGAGGCGACCGAGCATCTTCTTGCTCTCGATCACCATCTTCTCCTCTTCGGTGGAGATGAAGGGGATCACGTTGTCGATCATGTCCAGCGAGGGAACGCCCGGGTAGCCCGCGCCGGAGACGGCCTGCAGGGTGACCACCGAGACCGCATCGATCCCGAACGCATCCTGCAGCGGTTTGAGCGCGAGGACGAGATGCATCGCGGAGCAGTTGGAGTTCGCGGCGATGAATCCTGACCAGCCGCGGTTCTTGCGCTGCACCTCGATCACCTTGGCGTGATCGGGATTGACCTCGGCGATGAGCAGGGGCACGTCGTCATCCATGCGGTGGAAACTCGTGTTGGTGAAGAGGGCGCGGCCCTCGCGGGCCATGCGCTGCTCGATTTCCTCGGCGACTTCGCCCGGGAGGGCGGAGAAGACCAATGGACTCTGCAGATCCGCGCTGTAGTCGAGCATCGGGAGCGACGCGACGCTCTCCGGCATGTCGGCGCTGAGCCGCCACGCGGCCGCCTCGCGGTAAGGCTTGCCGACATTGCGATCGGAAGCAACCACCTCCGCCACCTCGAACCACGGGTGATCGGTCAGGAGTTCGATGAAGCGCTGGCCGACGCTCCCGGTCGCACCGAGCACCGCCACCGGGATCCGCTTGTTGCCACTGTTCGCCATGAGGAAGGTCCTTTCCTTGGATGCATCCATGGTGTCGGCCGCTTGCCGCACCGTTCGGGATCGGTGGTCAGTCGCCTAGCCGACGCGCATCGATTCGGCGAGGAGATCGCTGCGACGCGGTCGGCGCGTCTTGGTTGCCGCGGGATGCGGAAGGATCAGGGCGTCGTGGAGGGCGTGGATGGCACGGTCGGCCATCGGGGCGGGAACGGCGGCGGTCAGCGCCACATTCGAGTGCTGCAGACTGCTCGAGAGAACCGGGATCCCGGCACGGCCCAGTACGTCAAGCATCTTCGCGAGCGCGGCCGGTTGCGCGGCGGCGCCCTGACCGACGGCGGCGACCAGCGCGATGCCCGCCTCGCAGCGGATGTCTGCCTCGACATCGCTCTCCTCGAGCGCGTCCTCAAGCAGGCGACGCACGGTGTGGCAGTCACCATGGGCACCTGGGTCGACGAGGTAGGTCATGCGTCGGCGCGAGGACGCTTGCGAGACAGCGATCATCTCGATGCGCAGCTGATGCAGCGCGGCAAAGACATGCGATGACGCTGCCGCGAGATCTTCCAGTTCCGGCACATCGATGGTCAGCAGCAGCAGGTTCTTCAGCGCGGTCACGGCTTTGACATGCTCACCGAGCGCCTCTCGTGTGACGAGCGTCCCGGGTTCCTCCGGGGCGAACGTCGAGAGGATGCGGACCGGGATGCCGCGCGAGACCGCGGGACGAATGGTGCGTGGGTGGAGCACCTTGGCGCCGAAGTGAGCGAGTTCCTGCGCTTCGTCGTAGCTGATCGCGGGGACGACGCGGGCATCGGGGACCTCGCGCGGATCGGCGGAGAGAACGCCG
>JAPOLF010000158.1 GCA_029977305.1 bacterium
GTTCCAACCCGAGTTGGAGGAAGTCGTCCGCCAACAGCGCCTTCGCGCCGGCGCTGATATTGCCGGTCATCCCCTGCATGTCGAGGATCGACGTCTGGTTCTTGCCCAGCACATCGTTGAACTCCCCGAGGATGATGCTGCGTAGGTATTCCTCGATCTGGGACGTCGTGTACGCCCCTCGCGCCCCGACCATCTGCCCGACGAACATCGCCGGGTCCGCGACGCGGATGGCGAAAGTCCCGTACGCCCGCAGTCGGATCATCCCGAGTTCACTGTCGCGGAAGACAAGCGGCTGTGGGGTGCCCCACTTGAAATCGGTGAAGTCCCGCATCGAGACGAAGTAGACCTCGGCCGTGAACGGCGTCTTCCCGCCGAACGGCAAGCCGATCAATCCGGTCAGGAACGGGATGTTGTCCGTGGTCAGCGTGTGGCGGCCCGGAGGCATCACGTCGAGCACGCGGCCCTCACGCATCCACACCGCGCGTTGGCCCTCGCGGACGATCAACTGCGAGCCAAGGCGAAACTGCCCCGATCCCGTCTCCGGAATCCGGTGCACGATCTCGTCGTTTCGCTCGTTTGGATACTCAACGATGTCCAATATGGCCACGCGTTCCTCCTTCACCGATTCCCATCAGGGAGTTGAGAGAATGTCATCCGCGATGCATCTCATTCTCCGCGCGGAGACATGTCCACGATCACGGCGCTAGGGTCGATCATCTTGCCGGCAAACGCCTGCCGCGTCGCACCCCACCCGAGGATCACCCCGACCTGCTGATCAGGCCCATTCAGCCACTCCACCGACACGTCCACCACGCCGCCCGAACCCTGCGGACCGACCGGTTCACCCTTGGCCGGTAATACCCCGGCACTGGTCAAGCCGACCACGTCCACGCTGAGCAGGCCACCCGCCTCAGGGGCTGGTGTCTCGCGCACCACCGCCATCGTTTGATTCGGTCCCATCGTGACCAAGAGCCATGCCCCGGGGTCGCTCGAGAGGCGGAAGAACCGGAGCCCGCCATACGCCGTCGTGATCCCGATCTTGCCATCGACCACGTGTCGCGCTCCGGCAACGCTCACTGGGCGTCCGAGATCGATCGTCCACGCCAACGGCGCGCCTTTCGGCCCGGTCGCCCGCAGGACATTGGTCGCGTCACCCGCATCCACCGGTGATCCTGACTCCATCACCCGCCCGCGAAGATCGAAGCCCCGCTGCAGGCCGCGCAACGTCTCAGACACCGTGCGCGCCGCCGAGGCCACATCCCCCGACGATGCCACCGCCTGCGAGAGCTCACCCACCTGTGTCGTCAGCGTGCTCAGTCCCCCGACCAGTGCACCGTCGAAGGCCAGCAACTGCGTCATTGCTGATCCATCCGGGGTGGCCTCGTCGGCGATGCCGCTGTAGCCGTATGGCGCTGTGCGGACCCGGTCGGACAGGCGCCGCGTCTCCGCGACCAACTCCTCAATCTCTCGCACATCGGCAAAACGGCCAGCCTTTGCAAGGTCCTTGGCAATCTGCTCCAGATCATGCTGCAGGCGGATCAGATCATCGCTGTAGGCGAGGCGGGCTTGCTGGTCTGCATCGCGCACCGCGTTCGCGTTGCGGGTGCCGCGGTATTGCAGCACCTGCGTAAACAGATCGATCAGTGGATAACTGAAGCCAGGTGATTGAAAGACCATGTGCTCGCCCTCCAGACGCTGCCAACACCGGCGTCAACCGCCGCCGCGGCCTACAGGAAGATTTCCGCTCCGCAATAAGGGCACTTCACCAAGCCCTTGCCGGCGAGGGTCAACTCGCCACCGCAGTTCGGGCACGCCGTCGCGTTCTTCAATTTCGCTGCATCAACGCTGTACAACATGCCCGCGTTCCAGTCCACGTACCCCGAGAAGAGGCCGCGCCCCACCAATCCGCGGATGCGCTGCTCGATCTGGTCGCGGTCGAGTTTGGTCGCGAAGGAGAGATCGGCGATTGACACCTTGCCTTGGGTCTTCACCATGTCGAGGATGATCCGCTGCGCTGCGATCTCCTCCGCCGCCTTGGCTTCCGCATTCCCGCGATGCACGAAATACAGCCCGAGGCCGATCAGCGGCACCACGATCACCAACCCGATGAATGCGGCGCCCAGCAAGGACCCGGACGCCTGCTGATTCCCCTCAGCAACGTTGGCCCGCAGCCATAACCAACCCAACACCGCGGCTGCGACCGCGGCGATGATCAGGATGATGCCGATGAGCCGAGATGAGCTCTTCATCGCCGTCTGCCGTTCTCCTTCGTCACATCGCCGTCTGGCGTTGCGACACGCAAAGGGTACTTCAGCAGCGCGTTGGATGTTCCCGAGGCGTCGTTACAGCCCTTCCGGGGCAGGAACCAAGGCGAACATGATGTCGCCCTTGCAGGCGAGTTCCCCATCAACGGTCGCCGTACCAGCCCCGATTCCGATGCCGCGTCGAATCTGGCCGATTTCGACCTCGAGCCGCAGCACATCCCCGGGCTTCACCTGGCGCTTGAAGCGGACATTGTCGATCCCGGCAAACAGCGCCAGTTTCCCGGCGCCATCCGGATGCTGCAGCATCGCCACCGCCCCAACCTGCGCCATCGCCTCGACGATCAACACCCCGGGCATCACCGGATAGGTCGGGAAGTGTCCTTGGAAGAACGGCTCGCCCATCGATACATTCTTGAGCCCGACCGCCCGCTTTCCCGCCTCGAGTTCGATGATCCGGTCCACCAGCAAGAAGGGATGGCGATGCGGGATGATCGCTTGGATCGCGACCGCATCCAGCGGCAATTGGGGTGCGACGTCAGCCATGGGATGCTCCTTGTCACGCGGCGTGATGCGCCACTCGCTGGGTGGCGATAATGCGAGGAGCGGGAAGGGGTGTCAATCCTGCCGCCTCGTCCGACGCTAAGCGCACTCGCCGATCTCGGAGGGCATCATGGCGCCATCGCGAATCGCTGTTGTCGGTGCTGGCGCATGGGGCACGGTCTTAGCGCTCGTGGCGGCGCAGCAAGGTGGACGCGTCTCGCTCCTGATGCGCGACGATGCTGCCGCCAAAGCCTTCAATAGGGACCGCACCTCCCCGCGGCTCCCTGCCACCGTTCGCGTCCCCGCGTCACTCACGGCCACCGCCGAACCTCACGCCGCAATCGAAGGGGCCGAGGTGGTGGTGCTCGCGATTCCCGCGCAGGCGATGCGGGCAGCCGTTGCCGCCCTCCCGCCGTTCGCCGAGCACCAGATCATCGTCTCCGCTGCCAAGGGACTCGAACTCTCCACCCACCAACGCATGTCTGAGGTCATCACCGCGGCCGCAATGGCCAACCCGCGTCACGTGTTGGCGCTTTCCGGGCCCAACCTCGCCCGCGAGATTGCCGAGGGCAAACCCGCTGCGTCCGTGGTCGCCGGTGATCTCACCGCAGCACAGGTGGTCATCGATGCCTTCGGATCAGATCGCTTCCGACTCTATGCCCAACCGGATCTGATCGGCGTCGAACTCGCGGGAAGCCTGAAGAACGTGATCGCGTTGGCAGCCGGTGTGGCCGACGGCATCGGCGCCGGAGACAACGCGAAAGCAGCGCTCGTCACCCGCGGCCTGGCTGAAATGGCGCGCATCGGCGAGGCGCTCGGTGCCCACGCGAGGACCTTCGCTGGCCTCGCCGGCCTCGGGGATCTCTATGCCACCTGCGCCAGTCCGCTCAGTCGGAATCGTCGCGCCGGCGAGATGCTGGCGCACGGTGCCACACGCGAAGACATCGCCGTGACCCTCGGCGAAGTCGCCGAAGGCATGACCACCGCCTTCGCCGCCCGGGATCTGGCGGCATCGGTTGGCGTCTCGGCGCCGATCACCAACGAGGCCTGCCGCCTGCTCGCCGGGAAATCCTCTCCTGCCGAGGCGATGCGCGCCCTGATGCAGCGCGAAACCGGCATGGAATGACGCCCGCGATCAGGAGGGGGTGAGACCCCACCCGGAACCGGTCCGCATCGGCACCAACTGCTCCCGGCTCGGCCCGACCCCGACCAAGCTGATCGGTGCCCCCAGTCGATCCTCGAGGAACCCGACGTACTCGCGGGCCCGCTCAGGAAGGTCATGGGCCGATCGCGCCCCCGTCGTCACCTGAAGCCAACCGGGGAGGGTCTGGTAGACCGGGACCACCTGCGCCATCAGATCATCGCGCGAGGGCATCCAGTCGATCACCTCATCGCCGATCTGGTACGCGACGCAGACCTTGATCTCCTCGAACGCATCCAGCACATCAAGCAACGTCAATGCCACTTCGGTGACCCCGTTCAGCCGCGACACGTAGCGCGCCGCAACCGCGTCAAACCATCCGGTGCGTCGCGGTCGTCCGGTGGTGGTGCCGTACTCGCGCCCGCGCTCGCGGATCAACTGTCCGGTGTCATCGAGGAGTTCGGTCGGCAGCGGGCCGCTGCCCACCCGCGTCGAGTACGCCTTGTACACCCCGAGCACGCGCTGCACCTGCGTCGGTGCGACCCCAGCTCCTTGGCATGCGCCTGCTGCAGTGGGGGACGACGACGTCACAAACGGATAGCTGCCATAGTCGACGTCGAGCAGCGCACCTTGCGCGCACTCCACGACCACATCCCGGCCCGCGGCCAGAGCATCCTGCACCACCACCTCAGCCGGAACCACATACGGCTTCAATCGGCGTCCGGCATCAATCAACGTCTGCAACAGCACCGCGCCATCGAGCGGCTCGGCGCCATACACCTCGGTCAGAATGGCGTTCTTCTCGAGCACAGCACGTTCGACCTTGTACCGCAGCACGTCCTCGTCGAGCAGATCAACCACACGGATCCCGCGCCGAGCCACCTTGTCGGCGTACGCGGGGCCGTTACCGGTCTTCGTGGTGCCG
>JAPOLF010000159.1 GCA_029977305.1 bacterium
GGGTGACCTGCGTTGTCCGATCGAACAAGCGGAGCAGGTGTTCACCGCGCTGAAGCGGCTGGGGCGGACCACGCGGTTCGTGCGCATCCCGGAGGAGGATCACAACCTCTCCCGCACCGGAAAGCCGAGTCGCCGCATTGCGCGGCTGCACCATCTCATCGGCTGGTTTGACGAGCATCTGTAGTCGACAGGACGTCCCATCATGAGCGCGATCACGCTGCACGACCTTGCCGAAGGGCTGCTCCGGGAGCTGCACGCCGGATTCGGCCCGGAGGCGCCGAATCTACCCGAACGCAACACCGCCCTGCTGCGTTCGGCGTTTCGGCAATTCGGCTGGGCGTGCCAAAGGGAGCGCTTCCCGCTGCCTGACTCGATGGCGGCAGGCGTCGACGTGCTCCAGACGGTGCTCGAACGGAGCGGGTCAGGGTCGGTGACGCTGGCGGCGGGGGTGGCGCTGGCTGGGCTCTCCGAGGGGTACCACGAGGCGCGGGACCAATCGCGGACCTCGCAGCCGGAGCCGGAGGTGCCACGGCCGTGGATCGAGGCGCTGCACCGGGTCAACAGTTCCGCGAACGCGAAGCTCGATCTGGCGCACCGCCTCGAGTGGAGTGTGCGGCTGGTGGCGGACACGATCGGGGCGGATGGCTGTGCCATCTCGTTGTACGACGAGACGCTGAATGTGCTCGTGCTGCGCGCGGCGGTGGGGTTGAATCCGTCGGCGGTCGGGGTGTTGACCACCCGGCCCGGGGAGGGGATCACGGGCCTCGCCGCACTCGATCGGCAACAGATCGTGGCGGAGGATGCGAAGTCGCATCCTCACTATCAGCGGACGGCATCGGCTGGGGAGGACATCTATGCCACCCAAGTCTCCGTTCCACTCCTCGTGCGTCCGGGTGAGCTGGACGAGTTGCTGATCGGGGTGATGACCATCTTCTCCGTTGATCGGCGGACGTTCACGGAGCCGGAGCTGGTGTTCCTCGAGGCGCTTGCCGGAGAACTTGCGATCTCGATCCAGAATGCGCGGCTGTACTCGCTGACCGATGCCAAGTTGCAGCAGAAGATCGCCGAGCTGAGCACGCTCCAGCGGGTGTCGCACACGATCGCCTCGAACCTCGAGCTGAACGACGTGTTGAAGTCGATCGCCGAGCAAGCGGTGCAGCTTTTCGATGTGGAGGCGGCGGCGATCTTCCGATTGGCCTCGAAGCGGGACGGCGGGGAGATCGGCCCGACGGTGGAGTACCGGGTGGGAAGGGCCCGTGACGCCGTCGACGAGGCGACGCGTGATGCGGCGATCACCAATGTGGTGCGGACCGGGACTGCGCAGGGATTCGATGTCGAGTACGTCGATGGTGACGGCCGTCTGTTCTGCATCCCGCTGCGCTCCGGGCGAGAGCGGCTCGGGGCGCTCTGTCTGCGGCTGAAGGGTGATTCCGAATTGAAGGAGGACCAGCTCGCGCTGCTGCAGGCCTTCTCCGACTCCGCGACGCTGGCGATCGAGAACGCGACGCTCTACCAAGAGGCGCGACAAGGGTATGAGACGGCTTCCACGTTGCTGCAGGAGATGCACCATCGGGTGCGAAACAACCTGCAGACGGTGGCTGCGTTGCTCTCGCTCCAGTTGCGGAAGAACGAAGACGCACCGTGGGCCGGGGCGCTGCGCGAGGCGATTGGGCGGGTGCAGGCCATCGCCTCGATTCACGATCTGCTGAGTGATGAGGCACGACTTGGGGGAACCACGGCGGATGTGATCGCCCGACACGTGGCGAGCGAGGCGCATCGCACGTTGATTCCCCCGGGAATGAAGGTGTCGTTCGACATCCCGGCGAGCGATGTGCTGTTGCCATCGAAACACGCGACGATCCTGGCCCTGATCATCAACGAGTTGGTTGCGAACGCGGTGCGGCACGGGTTCCAAGGTCATCAACGCGGTCACATCCGGATCGCAGCTGAGCAGCAGGGCGGGATCGCGACGATCACGGTGGCGAACGACGGCGAGCGTCCGGAGTCCATCGTCGAGCCGGAGCGGAGTTCCGGATTGGGGATGAGAATCATCCAGCGCTTGGCGACGTCGGATCTCGGTGGCACCTTCACCATCGAGCCGGGGCAGGAAGGTGCGGTGGCCACGATCCGATTCCCGATCGCGCAGGAGATTGGGGCAGCGATCGGCTAGGTGCTTGCCGGCGGAGCAAGGACCGCCATGCCGGCGGCGACCTCCTCAGCGGAAGCGAATTGCTCACGATAGAGCTTGGCGTAGAGGCCGCCGGCGCGGAGGAGATCGGCGTGGGTGCCGCGCTCGACGATTTTCCCGCGATCGATCACCAGGATCAGATCCGCCGCAAGGATCGTGCTGAGACGGTGGGCGATCGCGAGGGTGGTGCGGTTGACAGTGAGGGATTCCAGCGCGGATTGGATGAGGCGTTCGGAGCGGGTGTCGAGTGCGCTGGTGGCCTCGTCGAGGATCAGGATGCGCGGGTTGGCGAGGATGACCCGAGCGATGGAAACGCGTTGCTTCTCACCACCCGAGAGTTTGTGGCCGCGCTCGCCGACGATGGTGGCGTAGCCGTCGGGGAGCTCCATGATGCGATCGTGGATGGCAGCAGCGCGGGCGGCGGATTCGATCGCCTCTTGGCTGGCATCAGGGCGGCCGTAGGCGATGTTCTCACGGATGGTGGCGTGGAAGAGATAGGTCTCCTGCGTCACGACGCCGATGACCCGGCCGAGACTGGCAAGGGTGACGTCCCGAACGTCATGGCTGTCGATCTCGACGGCACCGGCGCTGACGTCGTAGAGACGCGGGACCAGCATGGCGATGGTGGTCTTGCCAGATCCGCTCGGGCCGACGAGGGCGAGGAGCTGGCCGGGGGCGACGGCGAAATCGATGTCGTGGAGAGCGAAGGGGGCGGGTTTCTCCGCGGGGATGGGGGCCGCTCCTGCTATCTCCACCTCCTCTCCCTCTCCTGCCCCGTCGGTTGGTGAGGCTGACGGGGGCGCGGCGTCGTACGCGAACGAAACGTGGCGGAAGCGGAGATCGCCGCGGACGGGTTCGGCATCGAGCTCGATAGCGCCCGGGCGGTCGGTGATTTCCACCGGGAGGTCGAGGTACTCGAAGATGCGGTCGAAGAGGGCGAAGGCTCCTTGGATCTCCACCTGCACGTTGAGGAGTTGGCCGAGCGGGAAGAAGAGTCGGCTTTGAAGGGTGGTGAAGGCGACGATGTCGCCGATGGTGAGGGCGGAGTTGCCAGTGATGATGGAGTGTCCGGCGTAGAGGTAGACGACCGCCGGGGTGATCGAGAAGAACGTCGAGATGATCATGAAGAACCAGCGACCGACCATCTGCTGTTTGATCTGGAGGGCGGTGAGGCGGGCGTTCTCGTGTTCGAAGCGTTCGACTTCCCGATCGCGGCGACCGAAAGATTTCGAGAGGAGCATGCCGCTGACGGAGAGGGTCTCCTCGACGAGGGCGGTGAGATCGGCGACGACGCGCTGGGTGGATCCGGTGACCTGACGGCGAACGGTTCCGACGCGGTAGGTGACGAAGAGGAAGATCGGCAGCATGAAGAGGGAAATGAGGGCGAGCTGCCACGAGATGATCCACATCGCGATGATGGTGGAGATCGCGATGGCGAGGTTGCTGACGATGCTGGTGGCGGTGTCGGTGACGACTTGCTGGACACCGCCAACATCGCTGCTCAAGCGGGACTGGATCTCACCGGTGCGGGTTGAGGTGAAGAACTTCAGCGGCATCAGCTGGAGGTGGGCGTAGAGCGCGTTGCGCAGGTCACGCATCACGTTCTGGCCGACGACGGTGCTTAGGTAGGTCTGCCCGATGCCGATGAGGCCGGTGATGATCGGGATGACGATCATCAGACCGACGTCGCGGTAGAGCGCGGAGAGGTTCTTTTGTGGGATGTCGGTGTCGATGATGACGCGCAGCAGGAGCGGGTTGACGAGGCCGAGAATCGCGACGATCAGAATCGCGACCAGCGTCAAGAGGACCGTGGGCCAGTAGGGCTTGAAGAAGGCGGCGACGCGCATGACGGTACGGCGGTTGATCGGCGTTCCCGCCCCCTCCGGGAGGGGGGTGCCGCCGCCCATCATTCTGCCTGCCCTCGCCCCTGAACCGCGCATCGGTCACGTTCCTCGTGGTGAATGAATCCAAACTCGGATGGCCGACGTAGATACAGGTGAGCGGGCCAGAGGACCCCACCTCCCCCGCGAACCCTGACAACGGGACGACCCCAAGCGTCCCGAAAACCCTCCCCCCCAACCCCCATCGACCCGGCTCCCCAAGCCGGGTCGATGACGTTGTGGGTCATGACAGGTCGGAGAGCCATTGCAGGGCAGCATCGGTCTGGTCGCGGCGGAGAGCAAGCACCCTGAGGTGGAACGGGTCGGTGGCCGCGGCGAGTTGGGTTTCGAGATTGGCAGCGAGGCGGCGTAAGACCTCCGTCTGCTCAGCGATCAGATTGGCGACCCGATCCGGGGCGAGGAGCTGGGCGAAATAGAGCTTCACCAAGAACTCGAGGCGGATTTCCCGGGTATGGGAGACCGGTTCCTGCAGCCAGCGATCAAGTTCGGCGCGGCCGTTGGTGGAGAGCCGGAAGACGCGGCGGGCGGGACGGCTCGACTGGGCCTCGGTTGAGGAGACGACCCAGCCGGCGGCGGCGAGTTTCTTCAAGTGGTGGTAGAGCATGCCGGATTCCAATCGGAAGACCTCGCCGAGCGGTTGGCCGTCCGCAAAATGGCGCGCAAGATCGTAGCCATGGGCGGCATGGGAAGGCTCGAGGGCGAGGAGGCCGAGAAGAGCGTGCTCGGCCGGCCTTTCCGGTCGACGCGTGGCAGTCACCGGAAGATCACCACGAAGGCGA
>JAPOLF010000015.1:0-2288 GCA_029977305.1 bacterium
GGATCTCCCGCGTGTCTGCTTCGACGTTCAGCCGCAGCAACGGCTGCGTGTTCGACGAGCGGAGATTGCACCACCAATCCGGGAACTCGATGGTCACGCCGTCCAGATGATCGACGGTCGCGCCCTGTGCACGGAAATGGTTTTCCACCGCCGCCGTTCTCCCCATCGGGTCCGCCACTTCGGAGTTGATCTCCCCGGAGCGAACGCGTCGATCGAGCGGCGCCAACACCTTGCTCAGCGGCTGTCCCGCGTCGCTCACCAGCCGCAGGGCGGTCAACAACGCAAGCATCCCGGAGTCCGCGTACCAGAGATCGCGGAAGTAGAAGTGGCCGCTGTGCTCACCGCCGAAGACGGCGTCCTCCTCGCGCATCAACTCCTTGATGTACGAGTGGCCGACGCGCGACCGCAGCGGGCGCCCGCCGTGCTCGAGGATCACCTCTGGCACCGATCGCGAGCAGATCAGGTTGTAGACGATCGCCGCGCCGGGATTCCGTCGCAGCAACTCCACCGCCACCATCGCCGTGGTCATGTCCCCGCCGACGAACGTCCCATGCTCATCCACGAGGAACATCCGGTCGGCATCGCCATCGAACGCCACACCGAAATCACACCCGTTCTCCACGACGGCTCGCTGCAAGTCGACGATGTTCTGTGGTTCGATCGGGTTCGCCTCGTGGTTCGGGAAGCTGCCGTCCAGTTCGAAGAAGAGGGGAATGATCTCCACCGGCAGCCCGGCGAACACCCGCGGAACCGTCGCACCCGCCATGCCGTTTCCCGCGTCGACGGCGATCTTCAGCGGCCGCAACCCGGAAAGATCGACCAAGGTCCGCATGTGCGCCGCAAAGTCGTCCAGCACCTCTCGTTTCGTGACCGTGCCTCGCCGCGCCGCTGGAGGCGAAGCCGCCACCCCGGCGATGATCGCGTCGCGGATCTCTGCCAGCCCTGTGTCGAGCGACATTGCCCGTGCTTCGGCCTTGCAGAATTTCAGCCCGTTGTACTCCGCCGGGTTGTGCGACGCCGTCACCATCACCCCGGCCGGATACCCGAACTTGCCCACGGCGAAGTACAGCGCGTCCGAGGAGACCATCCCCAGATCGACGACATCGCATCCGCCGTCCAACAAGCCGTCGATCAGCGCCCCGGCGATCATCGGACCGGACACCCGCATGTCACGGCCCACTGCCACCGTCTCGGGTTGCATAGTCGCCGCCATTCCCCGGCCGATCGCGTAGGCGAGATCGGCATTCAGTTCCGTCGGGACGATGCCGCGCACGTCATACGCCTTGAACAATGCCCTCAGGTGATCCGCATCGAAGCTGGAAACCTCTCGGGACGGCGTGCTCATGGCGTTCCTCGCTCGGCTGCAGGTGGCCTTGTCCGACGCCGATCGCCGGACCCGCCGATAGTGGCACGTCGCACCCTACCGGACAAGACACGGTTCGTCTGTCCTGCACCCTGCGCAAACCCCGCAAACTGGTGCATGCTGTGCGACGCAGCAGAGTGGGGCGATTCAGGGTGGAACGGTGACCACATCACTTCTCGGGCGGGGACCTGCCAAGCGCATCGTGCTGACGACCTGGGGATCCTACGGGGACCTCTTCCCCGTGTTGGCTCTTGGACGCGGGTTGCATGATCGCGGCCACGACGTGATCGTGGCCGCCCCCGAGTTCTACCGCGAGATCGTCACCGGGCTGCAGCTCGCGTTCCGACCGATGCGCCCGGACCTCCCCGCCATCCATGAATCTGAGGCCGTCTTCCGCCGGATGATGGACCCCCGCCGCGGCACCGAACGGGTCGTTTGCGAATCCGTCCTTCCCTCACTTCCGGCGATGTACGACGACCTGAGCGAGATAGCGGCGGGGGCAGACCTTATCGGCACTTCGCTCCTCGCGCTCGCTGGCCGCCTCGTGGCGGAGACGCAAGGCATCCCATGGTGCTCCATCGTGCTCCAGCCTTCTGTTTTCCTTTCCACGACCGATCCTCCCGTTTTCGGGGTGATTCCGGGCATGGAGCGCCTCCGACCATTGCCACCGGTGGCCCATCGGCTCATGCATCACGGCATGACGTTCGTCGCCGATCGATGGGTGAAGCCGTGGCATGCGTACCGCCAGCAGATCGGACTCCCGCCCGACTCAGCCAATCCGCTCCTGCGCGGACAGTTCGCCTCAGACCTCGTGCTCGCGCTCTTTTCTGCCGCCTTCGCCACGCCGCAACCCGATTGGCCCGCCGATGCGGTGGTCACTGGGTTCCCCTTCAGCGACCACGTCGGCAACGAGCCGCTCACCGCA
>JAPOLF010000015.1:2298-17320 GCA_029977305.1 bacterium
CCTTTCTCGACGAGGGCGAACCTCCCATCGTCTTCACCCTTGGGACCTCCGCGGTGTTCGCTCCGGGCGCGTTCTATGAAGAGTCGATCAAGGCAGCCCGCGCCCTCGGGCGACGCGCGGTGTTGCTCAGTGGCTTCAATCTGCCCGATGGCATCGTCCACCGCGATCCGGACATGCTGGCGGTCACCTATGCGTCACACGCCCGCCTCTTCCCGCGCGCTGCCGCCGTCGTTCATCAGGGTGGGATAGGGACCTGCTCTCAGGCGATGCGAGCCGGCAAGGTGATGCTGGTGGTGCCCTATGCGCACGACCAACCGGACAACGCCGCCCGCCTCGCCGATCACGGCGTCGCCAAGGTGATCCCCCCGAGCCGCTACCGTGCCTCCCGGGTCGTCAAGGCGCTCGGCCAACTCTTCGTCACCCCGGAGTACCAAGCACGCGCTGACCGGCTTGCTCGCGAGGTCAACCGGGATCATGGCGTTGCCACCGCCTGCGAGGCCATCGAAAGGCTCCTCCGTGGCTTCTGAGTCGCAGCCTCGGGTTCTCCTCGCCACCTTCGGATCACCGGGGGACCTCTTCCCCTTCCTTGCCATCGCGGAGGCGCTTGCCGCGCGCGGTGCCGCCGTCACCCTCGCGTCGAGTGCGGCTTATCGCGACCGAGTCGAAGCGCGTGGCATCCCCTTTGCCCATGTCCGCCCGGACCGCCCGGAGCAGCTCCAAGACCCCGATCTCTCCGAGCGTGTCGGCGCTGGTGCCGATCCCCGGGCGGTCTTCATCGAGATGTTCCTCCGCGATCTCCGCCTTTCATTTGACGATGCCCTGCCCCTGGCGGAGTCGGCCGATGTCCTCGTCACTCATCCCTTGGCACTCGGTCCCGCCCTCGCGGCGGAGGTGTGCGGTGTTCCCCGCATCCCGGTTCAACTTCAGCCCATGGGATTCTTTTCCGCCCACGAGCCACCAGCCCTCGGTCCGCCCCATCTTGCCGATGCGCTCTGGAAATTGCCTTCACCCTTGGCGATCGGCATGCGATCTGCCGCACGTCGCCTCACCTCTGCATGGGCCACCCCATGGCACGACCTCCGGCGAGACCTCGGCCTTCCCCCGGACCCTTACCCGCTGATGGCCATGCCCGCCGATGCTCCGCGCACATTGGCCCTCTTCTCCCATCTGCTCTCAGGCACCCAGCCAGACTGGCCGGAGGGCACGGTGATCACCGGCTTCCCGTTCCTGTCCCCGAATAAGGGCTTGACCACCGCACCAGGCGTGACACCCGACGTCGAAGCCTTTGTCGCGGATGGCCCGCCTCCCATCGTGTTCACCCTCGGCACCACCGCGATCATGGACCCCGGTGCATTTTTCGACGTCAGCGCCGCTGCCGCAGCCCGCACCGGTCGCCGGGCCATCTTGGTGATGGGACCGCTCGGTCCGTCCCATCCCGAACTCGTCGACCGGGGCGTTTTGGCCATGCAGTGGCTCGACCACGGATGGGCCTTCCCTCGGGCGTCCCTTGTCGTCCATCAAGGCGGCATCGGCACCCTCGCCCAAGCCATGCGTGCCGGTCGCCCGATGATCGTCATGCCCTACGCCCATGACCAACCGGATAATGCCCGCCGCATGGAACGACTCGGCATCGGGCGGCGTATCGAAAGAAGCGACTACCGCACCCCGGCGGTTGCGAGCCTGCTGACGAGCCTCCTCGGCGACACAGCAGTCTTGCGGCGGGCCAGGGATGTGGGCGACGTCGTCAGGATGGAGGACGGAGCAAGCGTCGCCGCCCGCGAGATTCTCGCGATCGCCGCCCGCTGACCTACCGTCCGTACGCGCCAAACCATCGGCTCGCAGGAGCACCCGTGGTAAACTCCGACCGACGAACGCTCGTCCCTTCTTGGCTTCCTGCCCAGCCGGCCTTCGTGGTCGGCGATCGCTCCTCAGGAACGGTCGACGACATGATCCGTGCCTTCCTCGCCATCGTCTTCGTGATTGCCGCGGTGGTGCAAGCCACCGTCCTGCCGGCCCTCGTGCCGGGCATCATCCTGCCCAATGTCGTGCTCGCCTTGCTGTTGGTCCTCAGCGCGCGAACCTCCATCGGCGAAGGCCTTATCTGGGCCGCTTTCGCCGGCATCCTGCTCGATGCCCTCTCCCTCGATCACCTCGGTGCCAACCTCTTGGCGCTGATCCCCGTGGTGCTCATCGGCGCCGCTGCCCGGCGTCAGGTCTTCACCTCTGGCGTGCTCTACCCAATGCTGCTCGCCATCGTGGCGACGTTCGCCAACGCCTTGGTCCTCGGCATCGTCCGCGGCGCGGTGGGGGATTGGATCGCGCCGGCTTCTACGTTGCTTCGCCTCTCCCTCCTGCAGTCCCTGATGAATGCCGTCCTCGTCGCACTCATGTGGGGCATCTCCTCCATGGCCGCCCCGCAGGCAAGGAGGAGTGCCTGATGGCTCGTCGCAAGCGCATTCCCTATGATCCGCCGCACCTGCGGGCCGGCAAGAAGGGTCGCCGATCGGCAATCGCCTCCCGTGCCGATGAACTCTTCGTCTCTCGCCGCATGCTCATCGCCAAGACCGGCATCGCCGCGGCGTTCGTCGCGTTGGCGGGCCGCCTCGGCTATCTCCAGCTCGCCCGCGCCGACGAACTGAAAACCGCCTCCGCCGCCTATGTCCGCCGCCAAGAAACGGTCCCAGCGACCCGCGGCCTGATTCTCGATCGGCGTGGCCGAGAGCTCGCGGTCAACCAGCAAACGTGGGAAGTCCGGTTGCGCCCGTCCGATCTGCCCGACGAGGACACGCCGGAACGCCGACTCGTTCTCGATCAGGTCATCAATGCCCTGAGCCTGCCCGATGCACTCGTGCTCGACCCGAAGGGTGTCCCTGCCGGATCCGAGAACGTCATCTACGCCCGCTCCGCGGAACTCCTCGGCAAGGTGCTCTCTGTCGAGGCCACCGGACAGGCGGTGCAGTACCCGTTTTTCCGCGTGCCCGGCAAAGTGGTCCGCGTCAACGGCTACGACCTCGTCCTGCACTTCTACCCGGATGTCACCTCGCGCAAATCCGATTCCGCCCGCATCTCCTCCGATCGCCGCCTCGTCGCCGGCGTCGAAGCAGGGTGGGGACCTGACACTTCCGTCTTCTACTGGGGAAATGTGCTCGGCGTCCTCACCAGCCCTGACCCACGCGTCGCCAATCGGGTCCAGCGCGCCATCGAGAGCCTGCCCAAGGATGCGGTCAGCACCGAGGACGAAGCGATCAGCACCCTGCGCGACAACGCCCTCCGCGCATGGACCTCGTACATCGAAAGCGAACAAGCGATCAACTACTTGGTACGCCTCGAAGATGAACTGACCACCGATCAGGCCGCTCTCTTGCGCGCCCACCTCCCGGATCTTCCGGGCGTGATCGTCATGAACCAACTCGAGTACCTGATCGAGAACGGCCGCGATCGCCAGCAAATCGTCGTCAAGACCGGGGTCCCCCGCGAGACCGCGTTGAAACTCGAGGCCAACCGGCTGAATCTCCCCGGCGTCGAGGTTGATGGAGGCGCCCTCATTCGCCGCTACCAAGGCGGCGAGGCGATGAGCCACCTCCTTGGCTATGTGGGCAAGATCAGTTCGAGCGAACTCATCGCCAACACGGACGAGGGCGCCGACATCCCCACCTACGAACAAGACGACTACATTGGCAAGGACGGCCTCGAACTCGTCCTCGAGGAGCAACTCAAAGGCCGCCGCGGCAAGCAGGTCGTCGAACTCGACTCTTCCGGCAATCGCTGGCGCGTCTCGCCGAATGCGCGCATCGCCCCAGTCCCCGGCAACAATGTCCAACTCAGCGTCGATCTCGAATTCCAGCGGGCAGTCGCAGAGATTCTCCGCGGCGGCATCCAGTTTTCCAACGACGACCGCAGCTACATCCAGAAACTCGATCCCAACCGCAAGGTGAAGAAGTTCTCCGGTGCCGGCGCCGTCGTCGCCCTCGATCCCCGCACCGGGGAAGTTCTCGCGATGGTCAGTTACCCCCTCTACGACAACCAACTCTTCGTCGATGGCATCTCCGAGCGCAAGTACCGCGAGTACGTCTCGGAGGAGGCCAACAAGCCGTTGATCGACCGCGCCCTCCGTGGTGAATATCCCCCGGGCTCGACGCTCAAGCCGTTCATCGCTGCGGCTGGCCTCCAGGAGAAGGTGATCACCCCAGACAAGACGTACACCTGCACCGGAGCGATCAAGGTTCCCTGGGCGTGGGACCAATCCAAGGGCAACTCCCATCCCTGCTGGATCTGGCGCAACGGTGGCCACGAGGCGCTCGACGTCTATGGCGCAATCGAGCGCTCCTGCGACGTCTACTTCTACAACGTGGGCGCACCCCGCCAACCCCTCGACGAGGCCAAGACCGATTACCTCCATTACCGCGACGAGTTCTTGCTCCTCCCGCCGGAACAGCAACTCGGCGAGAAGCACTACTTCGATGGCCTCGGCATCAAGCTCATCAAGAAGAACCTCACCGAAGGATTCCAGTTCGGCATCCCCACTGGGATCGATCTGCCAGCGGAAGCGCCCGGCGTCGCTCCCGACGACGAGTGGCTCGCTCGCACCTACCAGGGCGCGGGGTGGTCCTTGGGAGACACGATCAACGTCTCCATCGGTCAGGGCTACTTCCTCACCACGCCATTGCAGCTCACCCTCAACACCGCTGCCATCGCCAACGGTGGCAAACTCATGAAGCCGCTGCTGGTCAAGGACATCACCCCAACCGACGGCTCCCCGGGCGAACAGCGCGAACCCGAGATCGTCCGCGAGGTCGGCATCCAGCGGGAGTTCATCGACATCGTGCGGGAAGGCATGCGCCGCGTTGTCCACGCCGACTTCGGCACCGCCCGCCTCAATGCCGACGGAAGCAGCAAGTGGGCCAAGACCAATCCCACCGATGGTGACGTCCCCGTCGAGGAAATCATCATCGGCGGCAAGACCGGCACGGCGGAACTCGGTGTCCCCGATGAGAACGGCATCTACGAGCGGCAGCACTCGTGGTTCACCTGCTTCGCGCCCTTCGATGACCCGGAGATCGCGATCTCCGTCATCATCGAGGACGGCGGCGAAGGCTCAGCCTACGCCGTGCCCGTCGCCGATCGCGTCCTCCGTGCATGGTTCGAGATCAACGGCCGCCGCGATCGTGGTCTCGTCCTCCGCACCGATGCTGACCTCACCCGACCCGACGAGCAACTCCTCGCGCCAGGTGCCGCATTCCCGACCCCGGGATCATTCGCCACCCCCGGCGTCCAAGTGCAGGACTAACCATGACCGATCATCTCTCCGAGATCCCGGGGCTTGCCCTGCATCATGTCGCCCTCGTGGTGGCGGATCTCACCGCCGCCAGCGAGCGCCAACGGCAACTCGGCTTCCCGGCGGGAGACCGGTTCACCGTCGCCGACCAAGGCGTTGAGGTCGTCACCTTCGCCGTCGGTCCCGGCTACCTCGAACTCATTTCCCCAACCAACCCTGATGGCGCGATCGCCAAATTCATGGCGAAGCGCGGCGAAGGCTTCCACCACGTCGCTTATCGCGTGGACGACCTCCCGTCGGCGCTGACGTTCCTGCAGGCAAACGGGGTGCGCCTGATAGACTCCACCCCACGGACTGGCGCTCATGGATGGCAGGTGGCATTCGTCCACCCTGAGTCCTGCGGTGGGGTCCTCACGGAGTTGGTGCAGGTGCTCTAGCGCGGAGAATCCCGATGGCCGGACCCGAGAAGGAAATCTCGACGGACTCCGGCATCATCATTCGGCCCAGTTACGGCCCCGACGATCGCACCTCGGATCCGCCAGCCCCCGGTGCATTCCCTTACACCCGTGGCATCTACCCCACCATGTACCGTGGGCGTCGCTGGACCATGCGCCAGTACGCGGGGTTCTCCTCTGCCGAGGAGAGCAATGCCCGCTATCGCCTGTTGCTCTCACGCGGAACCACCGGCCTCAGCGTCGCCTTTGACCTTCCAACCCAACTCGGACTCGACTCCGATGACGACCGCGCATTCGGTGAGGTCGGACGGGTCGGCGTCCCCGTCGCCACCCTCGACGACATGCGCCGCCTCTTTGATGGGATCGACCAGACCGCGGTCACCACCTCGATGACCATCAACGCCCCCGCCGCCATCCTCCTCCTCATGTACCAGATCGTCGCCGAGGAGCGGGGAGGGAATGCCAAAGCGCTTGGCGGGACGATCCAGAACGACATCCTCAAGGAGTACGCGGCCCGCGGCACCTTCATCTTCCCGCCGCGACCCTCCATGCGATTGGTCACCGACACCTTCGCCTATTGCCATCGCGAACTGCCGGCGTGGAACACCATCTCCGTCTCCGGGTACCACATCCGCGAAGCCGGATCCTCCGCGGCTCAAGAAATCGCCTTCACCATTGCCAACGGATTGGCATATCTCGATGCCGCAATCGCCGTCGGGCTCGGCATCGATGATGTCGCCCCTCGCATGAGTTTCTTCTTCGCCGCCCACTCCAACCTCTTAGAGGAGGTGGCGAAGTTCCGCGCGGCCCGCCGCCTCTGGGCCACCCTCGTCCGTGAGCGTTACGCCCCGAAGGATCCGCGCTCCGAGATGGTCCGGTTCCACACGCAGACCGGTGGGGTCACGCTCACCGCCCAGCAACCGCTGAACAACGTCGTCCGCGTCGCCTACCAAGCGCTCGCCGCCGTCCTCGGTGGCACCCAGAGCCTCCACACCAACGGCTACGATGAGGCACTCGCGCTCCCCACGGAACAGGCCGCGACCCTCGCGTTGCGCACCCAGCAAGTGTTGTCGGAGGAAACCGGAGTTCCCGACACCGCCGATCCCCTTGCAGGGTCCTATTTCGTGGAGGCGCTGACGAACGATGTCGAGGCCGAGGCACGCCGCTGGCTCAAGCAGATCGATGACCTCGGCGGAGCCGTCGCGGCCATCGAATCCGGCTTCGTGCAGGGGGCCATCGCCGACAACGCCTACCAGCGCGAGGTCGCCCGTGAGCGTGGCGATGAAGTGGTGGTCGGGGTCAACCGTTACGTCGATGACCACCCCACTGAGGTCCCGCTCCAGCGCATCGATGAAGACGCCACCCGTCGACAGGCGGAGCGCACGGCCGCCTACAAAGCCAACCAAAATCGCGCAGGAGTCGATGCGTCACTCGCCGCCGTCCGCACCGCTGCCGCGGGCACCGAGAATCTTCTTCCGGTGATGAAGGCCGCGCTCCTCCACGGGGCCACGCTCGGCCAACTCTGCGACACCCTTCGCGCCGTTTTTGGCATCCATCGGGTCACGGGCTGATCCCGCATGACAGACCTCTCCGGGCTTCTCACCGCCGGATTCTTTGCGGCGCTGGTGATTTCCGCGCTGGGCGGCGTCGTCTCCGGCGCGGTGGGATTCGGCTTCGCCTTGGTGGTCGTGCCGCCGTTGCTCCTCGTCTATGAGCCCGCCACCGTCGTCACCATCAGCATCCTGCTCTCCATCGTCACTGGATGGGTGGTGCTCCCCGGCGCCACCCAACACATCCGATGGAAATCGGTCCTCTGGCTGATTCCATGGGCCATCCTCGGCATCATCGCCGGAGCCCAACTGCACAGCGTGCTCACCCCAGCCAACGTCAGCCTTGTTGCGAGCATTGCGGTGATCCTCTTCGCCCTCGCGGTGATGCGTGGATGGAAGCCGCGGGGCGTCGACTCACCGATTGCCGACACCATCGCCGGCGCCGTGAGCGGCGTGATGAACTCCCTCACCGGCATGGCTGGTCCCCCGGTCGCGCTCCTCTTCGAGGCGCGGGACTACGGTGTGAACGCCTTCCGCACCAGCATCGTCGCCTACTTCATGGTGATCGACATCGCGGCCATCGGGGTGCTCATGGTGCAAGGCGTGATTGGGAGGCCGCAGTTGCAGGCGGCGGCCTTGCTCGTGCCCACCGCCATGATCGGGTCGTATGTCGGGCGGCGCGTTTCTCAGGTCATCCCGGTGCTCCTGTTCCGCCGCATCGTGCTCATCCTCCTGATCATCACCGGCATCATCGGCATCGGACGGGCACTCGCCGGGATCGTCGGGTAGCCTTAACCCAGCAACCAGCGATCGAGACGGCGGGAGGGCAGCACCATGGACCGGTTCGCCGGCGAACGCATCCGAGGATGGGGAACCTCCGTCTTCACCGAGATGAGCCGCCTCGCCCGTGAGCATCACGCGGTGAACCTCGGGCAGGGGTTCCCGGACTTTGCCGGACCGGACTTGGTCAAGAATGCCGCCAAGCGCGCGATTGACGCCGACCTTAATCAGTACGCCCCTTCCCACGGTGCCGTGCGCCTGCGTCAGGCAATCGCTGCCGACTGGCATGCCCGCACCGGCCGGGAGATCGACCCGGAGCGCGAGGTCACCGTCACCAGCGGCGCCACCGAGGCAGTCTTCGACGCCATCCAAGCCTTCCTCGAACCCGGCGCCGAGATCATCTCCTTCGAGCCGTTCTACGACTCCTACTTGCCGAGCGCGGTGCTCGCGGGGGCGAAACTGGTCCCGGTCACCCTCCGCCCGCCGGATTGGCACGTCGACCTCGACGAACTCCGCTCGGCATTCACCCCGCGCACCCGCGCCCTCATCCTCAACACCCCGCACAACCCGACCGGCAAGGTCTTCACCGGTGCGGAGCTGCAGGTGATCGCCGACCTCGCCATCGCGCATGACATCCTCGTGATCACCGATGAGGTCTACGATCGCATCGTCTACCCCGGCCACGAACACAGATTCCTCTCCATGCTCCCCGGCATGTGGGAGCGAACCCTCACGCTCAACTCCACCGGAAAAACCTTCTCGATGACCGGGTGGAAACTCGGCTACGCCGTCGGCCCCGCCCCCCTCAACGCCGCCATCCGCGCGGTGCACCAATTCGTCACCTTCGCCTCTGCAACACCGTTCCAAGAGGCGATGGGCGAGGCGATGGAACACGCCGCCCACGACGGGTACTACGATCAACTCCGCCGCGACTACGACCACCGGCGCGAAGCGATGCGCGAGGCACTGGAATCAGCCGGCCTCCCGACACTCCCGATCGGCGGCAGCTACTTCCTCATGGCTGACATCGCCGATCTCGGATTCGAGAACGACGTCGCCTTCTGCCGCTGGCTGACCAGTGAGGTGGGCGTGGCGGCCGTTCCCCCGTCCGCCTTCTACGTCGATCCCAACCGTGCCCCGATGCTCGCGCGCTTCTGCTTCGCGAAGAAACCGGAGACGCTCGCGCTCGCCGCGGAACGCCTCGTCGGCGTGCGCGACCGCGCCCTCGCCCGAGCCTAGACTAGCGGTCCACGATCCGGATCGTGCGCAGCTCGTGATCCTCCGGCCCGGAGAGGTACATGCCCTGTGCGACCCCCTCGCGCAGGTACTCGGCCTTCTCCGCCGAAATCACATCGCCGGGGGCCAGCACTGGGATGCCGGGCGGGTAGGGGATCACCAACTCCGCTGACACCGCACCAACCGCCTCCGCGAGCGGCACGGCGCGCGCCGGCGCGAAGAAGGCATCGCGCGGGATCATCGCCTGCTGACCCGGCGCGATCACCTCACCCGACGATCGCTGTGCCGCCGAACGTGCCGCAGCCCCCTTGCGTTCCCGCCCGATCACCTCGAAGGCTCCGACCAACTTGTCGATGCTCGCCTGCGAATCCCCGATCGTCACGATGCACATGACGCTGACGAGATCGCTCATCTCGGGCTGCAGCCCGAACCGGTTGCGCATCAGATCCTCGGTCTCGAACCCGGTGAGTCCCAACTCGTTGACATCAATCATCAGCTTCGTCAAGTCATAGTTCGCCAGTCCGAGCTGGGCCGCATCGAGCACCTTGATCCCGGGGATGGCCTGCAGGCGGCGGCGTGCGTTCTCCGCCAAGGCGATGGCCCCCTCCAACCGCTCCTTGCCCTCCAGCATCATCTGCCGGCGCGAGGCGTCGATCGAGACGAACAGTGGTGCCGACGGACTCGTTGACTGCACCATCCCCACGGCCGTCCCGATCCGCTTGGTGTCGATCAGCGGTCCCTGCAGATTGAGCACCGCCGTCTGCGTCACCGCTCCGAGGATCTTGTGCGTGCTCCCGACGGATCCATCGACCCCGCTCGCCATCGCCGACATCGGCAATCGCGGATGGAAGTGGAAATGCGGACCCCACGCCTCGTCCACGTACACCGGCACGCCGCGCGCGTGCGCCACCGCAGCAATGCCGACGAGATCGCTTGGCACGCCGCAGTATGAGGGGCTCACCAATGCCACCAACTTGGCATCGGGGTGTTCCTCGAGTGCCGCCTCGACCGCAGCCGGCGTGATCCCCAGCCCGACCGCCAACTCTGGGTGCAACTCCGGCGCGAGGTAGATGGGCTGCACCCCCGCCACGATCAACGCCACCATCAGCGACTTGTGAATGTCGCGCGCGATGATCACCTTGTCGCCCGGCCGCAACGTTCCCAGCATGAACGCGTGGTTCCCGGTTGAGGACCCGTTGATCAGGTAGTAGGTCCGCTCCGCCCCCCACGCATCCGCCCCGAGCAATTCCGCCTGCACGAGCAGGCCATGGTTGAAGTGCGTGGTGTCGAGGCCCCCTCCCATCGGGATGTCGGCATTCAGAAATGCCGCGCCGAACACCTCGGCATACTCGGCGTCGATCGCGTGTCCGCGCTTGTGCCCGGGCGTGCAGAATGGGGTGATGTCCGCCGCCAGGAATCGTTTCGTCGCCTCGAGGAGTGGTGCGCGACGATGGTCGAACGGCCCACCGGGTCGGATCGGATCTAGTGTCGTGGTCATGGTGTGGGAATCAACTCCTTGCCATGTGAATCAAATGCAGGTTCTACCGGGAAGCATGCCTCGCAATGAAATGTGGTCGACGTGGCCTAGCCGCGCTCGAAGTAGCGCCGACGTTCCCAATCCGTCACCACGGCGTCGTACGTCGCCTGTTCGACCCGGGCATAGTTGAGGTAGTGATCGACCACCACGTCACCGAGACTCTCCCGTGCCAACGTGCTGTCCTCGAGCGCCGCGATCGCCTCGTACATCGCCCGCGGCATGCGCTCGCAACCTGTCGCGGTGTATCCATTCCCGATGTGCTCCGCGGGAGGCTCGATCTGCAGCTCGATGCCACGCAACCCGGCCGCCAAGACCGCCGCATAGGCGAGGTAGATGTTGGCATCACCCCCCGGCAGTCGATTCTCGATGCGCAAGGCGCTCCCGCTCCCGACGATGCGAAATCCGCATGTGCGGTTGTCGTGCGCCCACACGATGTTCACCGGCGCCCAACTTGCCACTGCGTAGCGCTTGTAGCTGTTGATCGTGCTCGCGATGAACACCGACAACTCACGCGACCCCGCCATCATCCCGCCGAGGAACCAGCGCATCGTGTCGGACATCTCGCGCTTGCCATCCGCCGGGAACAAGTTGCGCTTGCCCGCTTCGTCCCACAGGCTCAGATGGATGTGGCTGCTTGAGCCCGTCCAGTGCTGATAGGGCTTCGCCATGAAGGTGATCGAGTAGCCGTTCTGCCACGCGATCTCCTTCGCCCCGTGCTTGTAGAGCATCGCCCGATCGGCCGACTCGAGGGCATCCGCGTAATGGATGTTCACCTCATGTTGCCCGGCCCCGGCTTCGCCCTTGGAAAACTCGATCGGGATCCCCGCAAGGTTCATCTGGTTCCGGAACTGGCGATAGATCGGCTCCGCCTTCGTCGCTTGGAGCAGGTGGTAATCCTCGTTGTACCAACCGAACGGCTGGAGATTGTGGAATCCCTTTGCCTCGGCCTCCTCGAAGGTCTCCTTGACGAGGTAGTACTCCAACTCCGAGGCGAACATCGGCCGCAGCCCCATCGCCGTCGCCTTCGCGATCTGCGTCTTCAACACCGACCGCGGCGCCACGGGGACCAACTCGTGGGTCGACTCATCCACCCAGTCGGCCATCACGAACGCAGTCTTCTCCAGCCACGGCAGCACCCGGATCGTCCTCCAATCCGGCTCCGCGAGGAAATCGCCATACCCCGTGCCCCAGTTCATCAGGGCATAGCCGTCGGGCGTGTTCATCTCCATGTCGGTGCCAAGCAGGTAGGTGCAGAGGTGGGCACCGTGATCGATCCCGTGCTCGAGGAAGAATGTCCCCGTGGTGCGCTTGCCCACGAGTCTTCCCTGCATGTCACACGCCCCGGTGACGACCGTGTCGATCTCTCCAGAAGTGATCATCGTCTTCAATTGCTCGAGCGTGATGGTCCCGGTGGTGCTCATTGGGCCCTCGCTGCATGGGTCGGTACGGTATCGTGCGATGGTGGCCGCTCCCCCGATCGGTGTCAACGGACGCCGCTAGGACAGCCACTCCTCTCGCAGGAGTTGCGCACGTTTTGCCCGCGCCTGTCGCAGGCGCCGGTGATACGCGACCGGTCCGGCCGCCAGGAGCGCGATCAGCACAAAGAAGTGCCAGTTCAGCAGGGCCACCCAGCCTCCCGTCTCAGCACGCCACGCGTACACCATGATCACGACGATGGTGCCGATCTTCGCGCTGGTGATCGCGACCACCAACCCCCACGTGTTCAGATTCGGCGCCCACCCCTCGGTGGGCGTCCGATACTCGTCGCTCGAGGTTGTGGTCTCCGCGCGCTGCGCCATGCGGTTCCTGCCCCACATGAATCACGCCGAACCCGGCTGATATCATCCCGCCATCGGAGATGGTCCGCGACGCGCGGGCCGCAACCTGTGACGTGCGCCACCAGCGGGAGGAACCATGCGCCTAGCCGGAAAAGTCATCTTGGTCACCGGGGCCGCGAGCGGCATGGGTCGTGTCGCAACCAAAATCTTCGCCGAACACGGTGCCCAAGTCATTGCCTTCGACGTCGCTGAGCAACCGCTGGCTGACTCCATCGCCGAGGTCGGCGCCGATCTCGCCAAGAACGTGATCGCCTCCGTCGGCAGCGTCGCAGATGCCGCCGACGTCGCTGCCGCTATCGCCGCGGGGGAGCGTGCCTTCGGCAGGGTCAACGTCCTCTACAACAACGCCGGGATCATGCCCAATGAGGACACCTCGGTCGAGGAGACCAGCGCCGAGACCTGGCAGCGGGTTTTCGAAGTCAATGTGCGCGGTGTCGCCCTCTGCTGCGAGCACGGCATCCCCGCCCTCCGACGCGCCGGTGGCGGCTCGATCATCAACATTGCCTCGTTCGTCGCCCTGCTCGGTTGCACCGTGCCGCAGGACGCCTACACGGCCAGCAAGGGCGCCGTCCTCTCGCTCACCCGATCTCTCGCGGTGCAGTACGGCAAGGAAGGTATCCGCGCCAACGCCATCTGCCCCGGCCCCATCCTCACCCCGTTGATGGAAACGCTTTTCGCTTCGGAGGCCGAAAAAATGAAGCGCCTCAACCGGATCCCCCTCGGCCGTTTCGGGCGTGCGCAGGATGTGGTCAATGCCGGCGTCTTCCTCGCGTCCGACGAGTCGAGCTGGATGACTGGCAGCAGCTTCGTCATCGATGGTGGCATCACCGTCAACTACTTCTGAGAACCGCTCGGCAAACACATCGGCGGCCCGGAGCAATCCGGGCCGCCGTGCTTGTGTATCCGATGTGGGGAAGGGCCTAGGCCGCTGCCTTCTCCACCCACTCCTCATTGACGAACCCGGAGTTGCCCGAGGCCTCGTTCGTCACCGGCACCCATCCATCCTTCGGCGCGCCGGTCACGAGCAACTCTACGCCAACGCCGACCACCTCGACGATCTCGGCATCGGTGCTGGCCTCGGCCCGCATGTTCAGGTCAGCTGACGGGAGGACGAGGTCGCCCTTGCGAATCCCCTTCGGATCATCGGTTGGCCGCTCGACGAAGACGTAGCTCAGCGTTCGGGTGTCCTGATCACGCAGCCAGATCGTGCCAGCCAACCCGCCTTCCTCGGCTGGCGCGATCGGGATCACGATCTCCGGCTTCGCCGCAGTGGTGTCGATCTCGCCGGTCAGCTTCGTGCAGGCGATGGTGGTCTTCGGATCCTTCGCATCGGTTCGGATGTCGATCACGAAGTCCTTGCCGACCAGATCGGCGAGCTTCGCGTTCACGACCGTCGCCGAGAAGTCCGTCGACACATCCGACGGTGCGCCTTCAGGGACCTTCTGCTCCTTGCCGTCGGCTCCGAGGTTGGTGATGTCGATCAGCGCGAACTTCGGATCCTTCGCGAGGGACCCGCAGGTGCCCTGGTAAATGCCAGCCGAGAGCGGCTCGTCGCCAACGGCTGGGGTGGTGCCACCCGCACCGGGGGTGGCCGTGGCGCCCGCGGTCGGAGTGGGGCTGGTGATCGGCGGTGCGTCGAGATTCGACGTGCCACCGGTCGGGGCCACGGCGCACGAGCCATTGAGGCAGATCTGCGTCGTCAGGCAGTCGGCGGAGCTGCGACAGGGCACGGTCCCGCGCGCAGGGTTGGAGAGATCCCCGCCGTCGGCCTTGGCCCGGCGCACGAACAGCATCGCGGCAATGGCAGGAACCGCCATCACGACTGATCGCCGTGAAGTGGAGGAACGCTTCGCCAACACGTTCGCGATGTCTTGCACCGTCGCATCGAATTCGTGGTGATCCATTCGTTGTCGCTCCCTCATTCACGAACCCGACGGTGCTACCGACGAGTCCTCGGAGCGGGGGCGCCCATGGAGGCCGAAGCGGATGCCTTCAGCGGCGCTTCAGCAACTCTAGGGGGTTTCCTCAGGGATTCAATCCACGAAAACCCCCGAACGTACGAACTTATCCGACGACTGTTCGTGCATGTGTGACCACTGGTCCACGAGTCGCAAGTATCGCGGCCTTAGCGCCCGGCGTCCGCAGGACCAATGGGGGAATCTCTCGTGACTGGGGGGCAGGATTCGGGGCTGTGAACCCCCGTTGGTCCCGTTCGGGCACCCGTCCGTACTCTAGTCGTGGGTTTCAAGGGCACGGTGCGCGATCGGGCACTCGAAGCAGCGGCGTGGCGCGCAGTACTGTCCATCCAGATGCAACAACCCTTGAGACCCGCGGACGCCAAGTCCACTCAG